>DATEGW010000164.1:0-21765 GCA_035279845.1 Candidatus Acidiferrales bacterium
CAGCACGGCTGGATATACGGCGGCATACATCGCGGATTTATTCACTGTGCCCGACTGGTTCCCAGATTCACATCCCACGATGCCTGATGTTGTTGCGCACGGCGACCGGCAGGCGATGGTTCCGGCTTGCGGCTACTGCCACTTGCCGAATGGGTTAGGGCGCCCTGAGAACGAAAGCATCGCAGGTCTGCCGGAAGGTTATATTCTCCAGCAGATATCCGATTTTAAGAGCGGACTGCGCAAGAGCTCCGAGCCGCGGATGGGGTCGGTTGCATACATGGTTCGCATCGGTAAAAATTTGCCGGAGGATGAGGCCAAGGCAGCCGCTGCGTATTTTTCTTCTATGAAATTGCAGCCGTGGATTCGCGTAGTCGAGACGAACACGGTGCCCGTGACGCGCCCTAATGGAGGCATGCTCAATGTGGCCGAGAACGGCGGGAGCGAACCGATTGGCGATCGCGTGATCGAGGTGCCCGAGAACCTTGAGTTGACCGAACTGCGCGATTCGAAGTCTGGGTTTGTCGCGTATGTGCCGAAGGGCAGCATCGCGCGCGGGAAGCAGCTTGTTACGACGGGCGGCAACGGCAAGACGATTCGCTGCACCATCTGCCACGGGCCCGATTTGAAGGGCCTCGGGAATGTGCCTTCAATCGCGGGTCGTTCGCCGAGCCAGATGGCGCGGCAACTGATCGATATCCAGACCGGCGCGCGCAATGGTCCGTGGACACAGTTGATGAAGGAACCTGTGCGGCAGCTAAGCGACAAAGATATCGTGGATATTGTTTCGTACTTGGCCTCGCTGCAGCCGTAGACGAATCAAAGCTGTCGATAAACCCGCACGCACTTGCAACGTCCGCACAACTTCGCTACGTTGGTAAATCGCCGTCTGTAGCGCCGACTCGCCGTTTAGTCGGGCGCTCTTTTTAAATCGCGTGCAAAGGCCGGAGCAATCATGAAGATCAGTCGGGAAGACGTAGTGCGGGTAGCCGAACTCGCGAATCTCGAATTGACGCCTGCGGAAGTCGATACGTATCGGACGCAACTCGATCAGATCCTCGGCTACGTCGATAAATTGACGGAAGTAGACGTCTCCAAAATCGCGCCGATGTCGCAGGTTGTCTTCCCCGGCGAAGGCGCCGCTGCCCATCCTGAACTGCGGGAAGACGTCGTCCGCCCCTGCGATTACGCGAATGCGGTCCTCGCGCAAGCTCCCGAATCGGCAAAGCCCTTTTTTCGCGTTCCACGGGTGATCGAGCGATGAGCGCCCCGGCACGTTGGACCGTTCCAGCTATTCGCGAGGCTCTGAAAACGAAAAAAACGTCTGCGCGCGAGATCTATTCCGATTTCATCGCGCGCATCGAGAAGCACAACTCGCAATGGAACGCCTTTCTCACACTTTCTCCCGAGCGCGGACTCGCACAAGCTGACCGCATCGACTCGGCAATCGCGCACGGCGAGCAATTGCCGCCGCTGGCCGGCGTACCCGTCGCAATCAAGGATGTGATCAGCACCCGCGGCGTTCGCACCACGTGTGGCTCTAAAATGCTTGAGCACTACGTTCCGCCCTACGATGCCACCGCTGTCGAACGCCTCGAAAAAGCCGGCGCGCTATTTCTCGGGAAAGCGAACTGCGACGAATTCGCCATGGGCGGCTCAAACGAAAATTCCGCGTACGGTCCGGTGAAAAACCCTGTCGCGCCGGATCGCGTCCCCGGTGGCTCCAGCGGGGGATCGGCAGCTGCCGTCGCCGCCGACCTCGCCGTCGTTTCCCTCGGCACAGATACAGGAGGCTCGATTCGCCAGCCCGGTTCGTACTGCGGCATTCCCGCCCTTATGCCCACCTATGGCCGCGTCTCTCGCTACGGCCTCGTTGCGTTCGCGTCATCGCTCGATAAGATCGGCCCGTTTGCGACGAACGTTTCCGATGCGGCCGCCGTACTCTCCGTCATCGCCGGGCACGATCCCAACGATTCCACTTCTGCCGCGGTTCCGGTGCCGGACTATCTCGCGACGATCGCCCAGTCCGTAGAAGGTCTCCGCATCGGTGTCCCCGAAGATTACTTCGGCGCGGGACTTGATGATGAAGTGAAAGAGAGAGTGCAATCGGCGATTGCGACGCTTGAAAAACTCGGCTGCCGCCGTATCCCGCTTCACATGCCGCACACCGACTACGCCATCGCCACCTACTACATCATCGCCACCGCCGAAGCGAGCTCGAATCTCGCACGCTATGACGGCGTCCGTTACGGTCTGCGCGTCCCCGAAGGCACTCTCAGCGATATGTATCGCAAGACTCGCGGCCGTGGCTTCGGCCCCGAAGTGAAGCGCCGGATCATGCTCGGCACCTACGCGCTCTCGTCCGGCTACTACGATGCGTACTACCTACGAGCGCAAAAAGTTCGCTCGCTCGTCGCCCGCGATTTCGCCGACGCGTTTCAAAAAGTCGACGTCATCGTCACGCCCACCGCGCCGACTCCTGCTTTCAAGCTCGGCGAAAAATCGGCCGACCCGCTCCAAATGTATTTGGCGGACATTTACACGGTCACGGGTTCGCTGGCCGGCGTCCCGGGCATTTCCGTTCCTTGCGGCGAGACGAAAGCAGGCCTCCCCGTCGGATTGCAGATTTTTGGAAGGCACTTTGACGAAGCCCGGGTGCTTCAGGTCGCGCGGGCCTACGAGCTAGCCTTCGGAAATGCGAACTAACCGTTTTTAAGGCGCCAAACGCGCCAAACCGCGCCAAATCATGTCCAGATTGTCGATTTTATGGCGCCAATCGTGCCATTTTTGGCCAAATTGACACAAGAATTCGGACGGGAAACCGCTAGTACTCAGGTCCCAAAGCGCCCCCTAACGACGGTTTTCCCCAGTGGTACAGTCCCTTCATTGTCCGAGCCGAACCTCGCCACTAGACTCCTCTCAAGCATGGATTGAGTGCTTGAGGGAGGCACACCATGGTTCGAGTTCGATCCAGTCAAAAACTCTTCACGGAAGCGGAAATCGTTGATCTCACAGGTATTTGCCGCGAGCACCTTCGCCGTCTCGCCAACGAAAAGCATCTCGGCACAATGGCTGCAGCGCTCATCGCCGGTGAACGCGCCGAAAGCTGGCTCTTCACCAATTCCGATCTGATGATCCTTTCGCGGCTGCACCCCCGCTGCGAACACTAGAGTCAGGTTTCAAAAACGTCGTCCGGGCCCTTTAGAATCAGCACGTTAGAACGGCGTGCGAAGCCGATTGCCCCCATTCTCCAGCAGAGCTATCCTTGTCTCCGCGGGAGGCATCCCACAAAATATGGGTCGGCCGCACATCGGCGATAAACACTTCCCCTCCAGCAACTTGTGCGCACTCATCGCATTAATATTTCTTTTCGCCTTTGGAATCGTCATCGCCGCTCGCGCCCAAAATCCTGCTGCGAATTCGGGAGCAACGCCTGGTGCGCAAAACAACAAGATCGCCCCCCGCGGCCAGAAGCTGGTCCTCAAAGACGGCAGCTTTCAACTCGTTCGTGAATATGAAGTTAACGGCGATCGCCTCCGCTATTACAGCCTGGACACACACGAGTGGGAGGAGATGCCGGCTTCGCTGGTCGACTGGGACGCGACAAAAAAAGAAGCCGCAAAGGAAGCGCAGCAAGCCACGTCGCTCGTAAAGGCCGTAAATGAACGCGAGAAGGAGGAAAATGCCCAGCCGCTTGCTGTGGATGCGAGCATCGAACCCGCCCCCGGCATCTTTCTTCCTCCGGACAGTGGCCTATTTGCGTTCGATGGCAAGCAGATCACGGTCGTGAATCAAGCCGACATGAAATCGTCGATCAGCAAGATTCGGGCGCTTGAGAAAGTGATGATTCCAGTTCCAATTGTGCCTTCGCGTCGCGTCATCTCAATCGCGGGCAAAAAGGCCAAACTCCGGATGACCAACGGGCAACCAGAGTTTTATCTGCGCAGTGCTACGCCGGGCGAGCCCGAGATCGACCTGGTGCGTGCGAAGGTGAAAGGGAACGACCGGGAAGTTGAAAATGTAGACGAGCTGATGGGTGAAACAGCGGAGAAGCGAAAAGAGGTCGCGTTGCAGCGTTGGCAGCTTGCGCCGAACGTTTACCGGTACACGGTAGCGAAGCCGCTTGAGCCGGGTGAATACGTGCTGGTGCAGAACATACCGAACGATCAGTACAGCATCTATCTTTGGGATTTTGGCATCGATTCCGCCCGCTGATTTTTACCTTGCGGCTTTTCCAAAACCGCTCTTTTAATTGCGATTAGAACGTGGTGCTCTTCTTTGTTTTCATTGAGTTACGTCGATTTTTAATTCTTGGCAGTTGCGATTAGAAATCGCACTCAGTCAACAAAAACTACAATCATAGTGGCTCGCGCAGCGTCCGTATTCAGGCACTCTCGTTGGCAGGAGTTTGAACAATCGGGCGCTGATCTGGGGGTAAGCCTGCCGCGACTGCTGCCTCTAGCTGCGCTAGAAGTTCATTGCGGCGCTCGACCGAGAATTGCGAAGCGTCGATTGGCGGATCAAATCGCACGGTTACATCACCGGCGCTGATCTTTCGGCTTCCTTTCCTCATCAGGTGCTGCGTTCCGGCAATCGATACAGGTATAAGCGGGACACCCGCCTGGATCGCCATCAGCACGGCGCCTTTCTTGAACGCGCGCATTCTTCCGTCAGGGCTGCGAGTACCTTCGGGAAATACGGCAAACGAAAGCCCTTCGTGCATATAGCGCACCGCTTCATCCACGCTGGCCGCGGCGGCTTCGCGGTCGCCCCGATCAACGGTAACGAATTTCGCCATGCGCATACCGGTGGAGAGGATTGGAACGTTCATCAACTCCTTCTTTATGAGCACGGAAATGCGGCGAGGAATCGCGGGAAAATAAACCAGCGGATCCAGATTCGACGCGTGGTTCGAGGCAAAAACACAGACGCTCGGCGGGATATTTTCAATGCCCTCGATGCGAACGCGAACGCCGATCGTTCGAAGCGCGACCGCACATGCGCTCACCGCCATGTGATACATAGGATCGGGGTTGCCTGTGATTACCGTCCAAAGAACGAACCAGGGCAAGACGAGAACCACCCCAAGACCGAGAAACGCATAAACAAATAGAGCGCGGATCATGAATGTGCGGTACTCAAACAGCGGGAGCGGATCGAAAAGACATCCGGAGTCACAAGAACAGAAAAGCAAGAGGGGTCCTTTACGCCACGGCGGACCTTCGGCGGCTCGTCGCCATCGCGGGCAAGCCTCAGGACGACGGTGGTTTGATTCTCTCGCTGACGCGAATAGCGGCGCTGCAGGTCGCTGTCATTCGGCCTGATCATTTCAGTCGGTTGTACCATGCAGCAGGCCTTTGCGGATGCGGAGTTGGCGTGCTGTGGCCTGCGGCGCTTCGGCGATCGTGTATCGTTGTCCGCCGTCGCGGGGTTCCGACGTGAGCGTCAGGCCGGCTAGTCCGAGGAATTTGTCATAAGGAATCTCGTCTGTGCCCGCGACGTAGCGTGCAAAAAAATCGTTAAAATCCTTCCCAGACACCTCTTCCACCGCACGACAAACGCCGCTGCTATCGTCGTATAACTTGCCCTGCTTTGCATATTCGTCATTCATGAGGCGCATCACGTCATCGAGCGATTTGCGATTGCCCGTGGCGTCGCGGATCGCGAGATCGAGCAACACGCCGAGAATATCGCCTTTGTTGTAATACGAGATGCTGCGCGATGGATCGGCATAGCGCGGGAAACCTTCAAACCACGCGTCGAGGCTCGACTCTTCCGCGCTTTGCCAGAGGCGCGCCGGACGCGACTGCAAGATTTCGATTTGGCCCGCGAGGTCTTTATAAAACTGCTCCTTCGACCAAAGTCCTGTGCGTTCGAGCGCGAAATTCTCGTAAGTGTTCGACACGCCTTCGGCGAACCACAGCGCACGGCTATATTGCTCGCGCGAATAGTCAACCGGTTCGAGTGATTGCGGCCGGATGCGCTTCACGTTCCATGCATGAAAGAATTCATGGGCTGCGATACCGACACACTCTTCCGGGGAGCTACATGCGA
Organism: Candidatus Acidiferrales bacterium; assembly: GCA_035279845.1. Lineage (GTDB taxonomy): Bacteria > Acidobacteriota > Terriglobia > Acidiferrales > UBA7541 > Palsa-295. Next base: position 6,052 of record DATEGW010000164.1, read on the forward strand.
TTGCGGACGAGTTGCGATGCTCCATGCCACCACCGCCCGCGTCGCCGGACGACCCCATGTGAAAAATAAATGTGTAGCTGCGATCCTGCGAATCGAATGGAGAACCGCCCATCAACTTCAGTTCGTATTCAGTGACCGCGTGCAGGCCGGCTTCGAGACGGGATTTATTTGAATCCTTCCCATCGATGATCACATGGATCGGCGCGCCATCGCTTTCGAAGCGGAATTGGTCGAATGTGCCTGCTTCGACCGGCGCGTCCACAAGCGAATCGTAGTTGGACGCCGAGTATAAATTGCCGTTCGCGGGCGCAAGCGCCGTGGCGACTTGCCAACCCGAAGGCACATTGGTGAACTGGATTGTGGCCTCTTCGGAACGGCGATTCGGGACGTACATCAAAATTTCAGCAAGATTCATGAAGGCGTGATGAGGATTGATTTGCGAATCGAAAGGCCCTGGATCATTCCATAAGATCGCATAGTCTATGAGGAATGTGTTGCGGTCGCCCGGCGCGCAGACAGCTCGCGAGGATATGCGCCAATCCTGCTTATCGCTTTTCTTGACCTCGATCGGGATGCTGGTGAGCGCCGCGCAGCTTGCTGTGACATCGCGAACGCGCTCGGCAAAATCACGAATTTGGTAGAGTGCATTCCAGGCAGGAAAAGCGGTCGTAATTTCGCGGCCGTCTACGGGAATTTTTACCTCGACGTGAAACAGGTGCTCTTCGGGCTGGCTTAGCGAGATCGTGTACGAGATTGTAGCGCGGGCTGCCCTAGCATTTCCGAGCATAAGAAAAATCAGAAGAAACATTGCGCGACAGATTTGCCCCGCATGCTGGACGCTGCGTGCGTTAGACGGCCCACAAACACAGCCAGGAGTGGCTGTGTCACTCACTTGCGGACACCGGCGAGTTTCAGCGCGTCGAGGAGCTTGGCCGTGAGGCCGTCGAAACCGCCATTGGACATGATCAGAATGAGATCGCCGGGATTTGCGTTTGCGGAGAGATGTTCCACGATGTCCGTAGTCGAGGCAAAGGCTTGCGCCTCGCGCCCGCGCTTGCGAACCCCGTCGGCAATCGCATCAGGCGAGAGCCGATCTTGTTCAGCCAGCAGTTGCGCACGATTCACGGCGCCGATTAGGGTAACGTCCGCGCTCGCCAGGGCTTCTGGGAGCGCATCTTGAAATACTTTGCGGCGCATCGTATTCGAACGCGGCTCGAGAGCGACCCATATCTTTTTTCCCGGCCAACGCATCCGCGCCGCCTCAATCGTGAGGCGAATGGCGGTCGGGTGATGCGCGAAATCCTCGACCACGAGGATTCCATTTGCTTCGCCTTTGATCTCCATGCGGCGGCGGACGCTTTGGAATTTCGCGAGTGCGGACGCAATGGCGTCACATTCGACGCCACGGCCATACGCGAGGGCCACGGCTGAAAGCGCGTTAAGGATGTTGTGACGCCCGACGACCGGGATGCGGATGCGCGTGACTTCATTGCCTCGAAAGGCCACGCGAAATTGGGTGGCTTCATCGTGCCAGGAAATATCGCCCGCGCTCCAATCGCAATCGGGCGTAAAACCGAATGTTTCCACCGGGCAAAATGCCTTTTGGACGGCTTCTCGCAAGTCCGGGCTGCCGCCCCAAATGAGAATTTTGCCGCGGCGCGGAACGAGGTTCACAAGGCGGCGGAACTGGAGCGCGATCGAGGGGAGATCCGGATAGATATCGGCGTGATCGTACTCCAGCGACGTAAGAATCAACTCGTCTGGGTGATAGTGGAGAAATTTCGGGCCCTTGTCGAAAAATGCTGTGTCGTATTCATCTCCTTCGATAATGAACTCCTCGCCGCCTCCCAGACCGTAACTGCGATCGCCGAAATTGGGAGCCACTCCACCGATCAGAAAATCGGGCCGGCGGCCGGCCACGTGGAAAATCCAGGCGAGCATCGCGGTCGTGGTAGTTTTACCGTGTGTGCCGGCGACAACAATCGACGTGTGGCCGGGAATGAAGTGCTCCTCGAGCAACTGCGGCATCGAGCAGTAGGGGATTTTTTCGTCGAGCAGGTATTCGAGTTCGACGTTACCGCGCGAGATGGCATTGCCAATCACGGCCATGTCGGGCGCGCGGCGAAGATTTTCTTCGCGGTAGCCGTCATACCATTTAATGCCGAGCGAATCGAGCAGCGTAGAGGCAGGCGGGTAGACGTTTACGTCCGTGCCTGTGACGCGAAAGCCGCGGTCACGCAACATGCCGGCGACGGGCGCCATCGCGGCGCCTGCGATGCCTAGCATATGAATATGTGAAGGTTGCGGCTTTTCATTCAACATTCGAGATTCCCTTGTCCAATTTTCACAAGAGCGCTGGTTCGGGTCGAAGTGACGATGGTAATTCGATTCAACGCGGCGGCCGGAAAAGCAGGGCACATTATGGCTAAGGGGCTATGAGCTACATCGAAGTGGCGCTTCGAGTGCCGCGCTGAAGGCGGCGGCGCTACGTTTAAACCTGGAACCTCTGCACTGCCGACACGCTGAGCTCCCTGAATGGGCGGAGCAAAACTGCAATTCAAGACTCGCATGGCGGCTCCAGAATATTTAGGCTTTGCGCGACGTCGTTTACGTTTAGGCGGGCACGAACGCCGAGCGGCAGGGTGAGCATGGATCGCTCTGTGTGCCCTATCGGCGCGCCAAACACAACGGGAATGCCAAGCGGCTTGAAGATGCGTTCGATGACCTCTCGCACTGTTTCGTCGCCTTCCTGAACCTGACAATCGGGGAAATCGCCGAGAACGATGCCTGTGATGCCACGGAATTTTCCCGCCTGGCGTAGGTGCGTCAGCGAACGGTCGATGGCGTACGGCTTCATGCCGCGGTCTTCGATAACGAGGATGGCGCCTTCGGTCTTTAGCTCCCAGGGAGTGCCAAGTGTTGTCTCTATAAGCGTAAGGCACCCGCCGAGAAGGACTCCTTCGGCTTCGCCGGAAACCAACGCTTCTCCGTCGAGTTTGAGCGCCCAGTCTTGCGCCGTTCCGCTGATGGAGTTGAGCAGACTCTCGCGATCGTAGCCATGCGGCTTGCCCGCGCCCCGGCTGAAATTCGTGGCGACCATTGGGCCATAGAAGGACACCCAGCCAAATTTTTCCCAGAGATAGATCTGAAGCGAAGTGATATCGCTACAGCCGAGAAGAATCTTGGGTGAGCGAAGCACGACGTCGCGAGTGAGGCAATCCAGAAGGTACGTGGAACCATAACCGCCGCGGGTGCAGAACAGTGCGCGCGTGGCGGGCTCCGCAAAAGCTTTTCTCAGCTGCGAAAGACGCGCGTCTGGCGGTCCCGCAAATGTACGCGTGCGGGCTAAGACTGCGGCTTCGTCAAATTGCGGCTTAAACCCCAAGCGCTGCAGCTCTTCGCAACCAAGGCGGAAAAGGTCCTGCTTGATGGGGCTGGCGAGCGAAAGCAAGCGGACGGCATCTCCTGGTTTCAACGCGCGCGGTTTGAGAGGCTGCGGCATGGATAAATTGAGAATAAGGAATTTTGCTGGCGGCGTAAAGACGAGCGGTAGAGAGTGTTTACATGCGGGAACAGAATCGTGGCACCCCCACGGCTTGAAGAGCACCAGCAGCAGCTCTTGCGATGGGCTGCCGCGGCTCAGCAGAAGTTGGGAGGAGTTTGATTGGTGATCGGCTGAAAAGAAAGCCGATCGCTACGAAACCTTGCGCGGTCGCATGTGAGTTGTCGGGCGACAGCACGGTGCGTTTGGGCTGTAACACCCCTGCCCTAGACCTGCGAATAAGATGCGGGAGCGAGGATCTCGTTGTCGACGTTGGAGACAATTGGCTCGAACGAGTAGCGAGGATTGGAGGTGAGCGCCTTCCATTCGGGCGAGCCGAAGAACGTTGCCCAGTCCTTATCGCGATCGGCGAGAGAAGGAAAGCTGATCATGTACGTCAAGCCGGGCTGGCGGGGACCGATGAGACGGTCTCCCATGAAAATAGTCCAAATGTTCGATTTCTTGAAAATGGCGCCTTCGCCCGAATTCATCATTTCCACTTTACGAATGTGGTCCTGCATCGTGGTGCTTTCGTAGGTGCGCATTTCAATCACGCGCGGCCCTGCAGGAGGCGGAACAAGCTTCGGCATCGATTCGAACGCATACAGGAGCGAACTTTCCATGCGAATGGCACCTGGATCGCGAGCAGGCGCATTGAGGAAAGCCGCCGCAGCTTTCTGGTATTCGTTATCGTCCAGAAGACGCCGTTCGGCTGTAACGAGCGTTTCGGACTTCGCGGCAGGCATAAGAACGTAACTCGACGGGCCCTGCGCACCAATCGACGTATTGAAGACGCCAACCGGCTTGATGCCGAGACGATTGAGCGCAGGGATGAGCGCATCCTTGAAATAGCCATCGGCAAGCTGCTTCATCGGGCCGGAGAGAATGTGATAGCGGCGGAGCTCGTAATATTCGCGTTCAGCGGACGCCGACGATTGCTGCGCCTCTGCCGCGCGCAATGAGGCCGAAGCAACAAGCGCTCCTGAAGCGACAGCCGAACCCAAGAATTTCCGCCGGTCCATACAAATCCTCCGCGCAATAATTTTACAATTTGCGCGGAAATGATCACACACGCGAAGGAGCATGTCCAGCGGCGATCAGCTAACTCCTGGCTCGAAGCTTACTGCCGCCGCGGACCGGCTACTGAACGGTGAGGGTCAGATTGGGTACGGTCACAGTCGTGCCGTTGATCGTGATCGGCACGCTGATTGATTGCGCGGTTGGTTTTGGGACCGCGGGCGTTTTGGCGGCGCTGGTGCTGCCATTCGCGTCAGCATTTGATACGTTCATGGCGCTGCCGCAGCCGACACCTGTGACCGCTACTGTGAACAAGAGAGCAGCGAAAGCGAAATTCAAGCGCCGCTGCTTGCGCGGCATAGCGAGCGGCAGGGCCGCCAGGCAGAGCAAGATTGCGAGCAGCATGCGGCCCGACGCCGAAGGAGAAACAGCAGCAGAAGAAACCGCAGGCGTAACCGTGAGCAGGGCCGTCGTGGTGCCGTTTGCGGGCAGAGTGAAACCGGTGAGCGTGCAGGTGATTTTCTGCGAAGCCGCGCTAATGCATCCGGTAGAGGAAAGGGCGCCTGCACCCGTGAGGCCGCCCTGACTGCTGAAAGTAAGCGTCGTGGTTGCAGAAAGGCTTTGCGCGGAGATCGCGAGCGCCGTCGGGGTAGCAGAGACCGTGAATCCTGCGGCGGCAGGTGGAGTCCCCGCCGAGCCCGCGCCTGCTGTTTGTGTGGCGCCACTGCCGCTACCAAAGACGGCCCATTTCGAAGTCGAGTAATTGTAGGCAGGCCAAGCGATAGCGACGTTGCCCGCTCCATTCGCGCCTGCTACGGCTTCGACGGCCTCAGGATTATTGCCTGTCCCGCCGTTCGTAATGTTCGTTGAAGAGAAGGTGTTTCCCTGATCTGTCGATTGAAGCAGATAAACGTCGGCGCCAGCAGCGGCGATGTTTATTGTGCCGCTCGCGCCAAGAGCCATCGCGGTCGGAAAGAACGACGCGATCTGGCGAGGCGCGGAAAACGCGGTCGCGCCAGCATTCATGCGGCTGAAGAAAGCCGTGTTGTTTCCTCCGGCGACTTGCGGCCAGGCGAGGTCCACATTACCCCTGGAGTCGATGGCCAGGAGCACGCGCGGAATTGCGGCTTGGCCCTGCGTGTTTGTGATCTGAACCGGTGCGGAAAACGTGGCGCCGGCGTCTTTCGATTGGCTAAAGAAAACGTCGCTCGAAACCACGGAGCAGAACGAGGGGCTGGGGCAGTTGCTGTTCCAGGCAATGTCGATGTTACCCGCGGGATCGACGCCGATCTGGTCGAAGAACGCACCGCTCGGTGTGTTCGAAACATCTTTGGCGACGGAGAAGCTCGCGCCCGCATCCGTGGAGCGCGTGAAGAAAAGATCATAGGGATTGTGACCGGCGACGCTGCCTTGCCAGACGACATCGATGCCACCGCTTGCGTCCAGCGACATCGTGGGGCTGGATGCTCCCGCAGCATAGTTGGAAATATTCAGCGGCGTGGAAAAGCTGACGCCGCCATTTGTGGATCGGGCGAAAAAGATCTGGCTCGTGTTCGTGTCGGACCAGACGACGTTGATGTTCCCAGCGCCGTCAATCACCAGCGGATGGTAGCCGGCCGCGCTGAATGCCAGCGAGGCATTCGTCACGCCGGCAATATTCAGCGGTGACGAGAATGTGGCGCCCGCGTCCACCGAACGGCTGAAAAAAAGATGTCCGCCGCCGCTCCAAATCGCGTTGATGTGCTCTTGACTATCGAGAGCGATGACGGGATTGCCTGACGAGCCGTCGTTTGAGAGATTCTGCGGCGCGGAAAAAGTAGTGCCCTGGTCCGTCGAGCGACTGAAGAAAACGTCTTTATTGCAACCAGACGCGGTGCAGGCGCTCGCCTGATCGCTCCACACCACATAGACATTGCTGCTTTGCGCGACGATCGCTTGCGGCTCACCTGTGGCGAGCATATCTGCGGAAATTTTAGCTGGCGGCGAAAAAGAGGCTTGCGCGTGCGCTGCGGCCGTTGCGAATGCGAATACCGCAATGGCAAACGCAAAGCGATTTGCCGCGCGACGCAAGAAGATCGTCCATCGAACCATGTCACACCCCCGCGTGTCTGATTGATGTGAGTCGACGCGCTGGTTGCGCCGCTGCTTGTACTGCTTGTTTAAAGCTGATCCGCTAAACGCCGGGCAGTCCCAAGCCCGGACGTTGAACGCGTAGTACGGTAGTCCCGCTTACGGAAAGCGACAATCGGGCGCGGTATTAAGAGAAATAGGGGAAGATGATGCATTGCGCGGGGCAGGTAAAAGCCTGAGAGATGGAATCGCCGGGACCGGCGACAACGAAATAAATGCCGACGATTCAAAGACTTGCCTTGTAGGAACAACGGAAGCAACAACGGGGGACCTAGAAGCCTACTGCACCGTGAAGTTCACGGAAGAGGATGTGCCGCCACCGGGATTGGGATTGGAGACCGTGACGGAAATTGTGCCGCCCGTCGCCACATCGGATGAGAGAACGCCGACGGCGAGCGTGGTGGGGCTCGAATAGCCGGTCGGGCGCGGCGATCCGTTGAAATTGACTACGGAACCGGGAACAAAGCCGCTTCCCGTTAGGACGATAAGCGCGCCAGGAGGCAAGGATCCAACTGCAGTGGTGGATGGCTTAATGCCCGTCAATTTCGGCGTCGGATTTGAGGCCGGTCCAACGGGAAATTTTATAGAAGGAGAGGCAACGCCGGGCGTACCCGTTTGGACAGCAACGCTGGCGAGCGATGCCGATGCAAGATCTTCCGATGCAATTGTGGCCGTAAGCTGAGTCACCGGAGATCCGGTGGCAGTCGTGTTGAGAGCGGTACCATTAAATGCGATTAGATCGCTGGCGGAGAGATTGTTGCCGGTCACGCTAAGCATGATGCTGGAGTGGCTGCCGGCGACTCCTGTGGCGGGATCCAGCGATGTAATTGTCGGTCCGTTCGCGGCGGGTGAATTGATCACAAGAGAAACGGCCGCGGGATTTAGCCCGCCGCCTGGGGCGGGATTTGTGACGGTAAGCTGTCCGCTGCCAGGGTTCGCAACATCGCCAGCGAGAATAGTCACAGCCAATTGGTCGGTTTGGTTGTTAAAAACGGCTGGACGGTCAACGCCATTCCATTGAACGGTTGTGTCAATCTGAAAACCGTTGCCGCTGAGGTGAAGCGTAAAGGACTGGCTTCCCGCGGTCACGGCCGTGGGAAAGAGACCCGTAATAACCGGGGTCGGATTGTAAGAGCCGCTTCCGCAGCCACAAAATAGCGCGGCCGCAGCGATCAGCGCGGCCCAACCCAAACGACTCAATCCTATCCTCCTGATCAACTTCCTGGGGTCCCGAAGCCACCGGAACCGGGCAGCCGGGAAAAGCAAAGCGGAAGCCGTGCACAGCCTGGACCCGCGCCAAGAATGCGTGTCAAAAAGCGGACTGAAATTGATAACACCTCGGCGCGCAAGCCGTCAACTCGGATTCAGCCTGCAAAAAAATGGTTGCCGCCATTAGAGCTTGAATGCGGTTAGCTTCGAGAAGCGGCGAGCACGAGCTACCAGTTCCCGCCGAGTGACGCTGGCGAGGCGTCCGACGCCGAAGCGTTCGACCGTGAAGCTGCCGACCACCGAACCATAGACCATTGCCGCACGCAGCGTGCGCTCGTCGATGCGGCCGACGCTGGCAAGATAACCCATGAAGCCGCCCGCGAAACTATCTCCGGCACCCGTCGGATCGTGGACTTCCTCAAGGGGAAACGCCGGCACCGAGAAAATAAATTTCTCGTGGACCATCAAGGCGCCGTGCTCGCCGCGCTTAATGACAAGCGTCCGCGGGCCCATCTTGAAAATGGCTTTCGCCGCGCGCAGAAGGTTATGTTCACCCGTAAGCTGGCGCGTCTCATCATCATTGATCATCAGAATGTGAATGTCCTTAAGCGCCTGGCGCAAAGCTTCAGGAGTGCCGCTGATCCAATAATTCATCGTGTCGAGAGCCGCAACTTTCGGCTTGCGCTTCATCTGCTGCAGAACGGAACGCTGGAGCGTCGGATCGATGTTGCCCAGAAACACGAATTGCGAATCGCGATAAGAATCCGGTAGCGTCGGGCGGAAATTCGCAAATACATTCAGTTCTGTGGCGAGGGTCGTCCGCTCGTTCATATTCATGCTGTAGCGCCCGGACCAGAAAAAAGATTTTCCCGCCGCGCGCTCGAGACCATCAAGATTGATTTTGCGGCCGCGAAAAACGGCCTCTTCCTTTTTTGTAAAATCCTCGCCGACAACGGCCACGATGCGCACCGGAGTGAAATGGCTTGCAGCCAGAGCGAAGTAGCTGGCAGCACCGCCCAGCGTGCGATCCACTTTTCCAAGCGGCGTTTCGATTGCATCGAACGCGACAGAGCCCACGACGAGTAAGGACATTCATTTCTCCTGTAATTTTTGTTCTTATGACACGTACTTCGCGATGATCGGAGCGAGCCGCCTTTTAGTCGCAGCCGGAATCGCCTTGCGGTCCGTCATAATTGCGTGTGCGAGCGCCTTTCCACACTTGCAGGCCCGCTCCTCGCCCAGCGCGCGAACGACTTCACGAATTGCGCGCTGCACATTCTCCGAATTCTTGCCCATATTGGCGATGATCTCGTCGAGTGTGACGGAGTCGTGCTGCGGATGCCAGCAATCGAAATCCGTAACCATGGCGAACGTGGCGTAACAAAGCTCGGCCTCGCGCGCAAGCTTCGCCTCGGTAAGGTTGGTCATTCCGATCACGTCAAAGTGCTGTTTTCGATAGAACTCCGACTCGGCCAGCGTGGAAAACTGCGGACCTTCCATGCAAACGTACGTTCCGCCGCGATGTGCCTTCACGTCGATGGAATCGCAGGCAGCGGCCATACGCGCGGAAAGGCGCGGACACGTCGGCTTGTCAAAGCCGACATGCGCCACAATTCCGCCGCCGAAAAACGTTGCAACCCTGAGCCGTGTGCGATCAAAAAATTGGTCGGGAACTACAAAATCGAGCGGTGGATATTTCTCGTTCAAGGATCCGACCGCGCTTACGGAAATCACCTGCTCCACGCCAAGCATTTTCATGGCGCAGATGTTCGCGCGATAGTTGATCTCGCTGGGGGTAAAGCGGTGTCCACGGCCGTGACGTGCGAGAAACGCGACGCGTTTCCCCTCAAGTGCCCCAATGACGACTGCATCGGATGGATCGCCGAACGGCGTCTTCACGCGAACTTCCCGCGTGTCGCTGAGCCCCCCCATTTGATACAGGCCGCTCCCGCCAATTATGCCGATCCTGACGGTCTCTTTTCCGGCCGCAGTGTTCCTGCGCTTGGTCGCTGGCGACATCGTTCTTGAAAGCTCCTAGTCGATTTTTATAGGTTCGGGCACGAAAGCGCCATTTCGCTCACGCAGATAACACGCAGGCGTCTGCGGATCGTGCACGAACAAAGCGATCCATTCTTCGGCTGCAATGCGCGGCAACCATTTTCGTTTGTTTTCTAAAACTGTCAAAGGAAAGAGATCGTAGCCCATTCCCCAGGCAAGCGGCAGGTGCGCTGTGGTGGGCACCAGATCGGCAAGCAGAAACGCCGTCTTACCTCCGCCGGAGAGTTTCACGCCGAGCATGTCCGCGGTATGGCCAGGCGTACAGATCAACTCCACTCCGGGAATGATCTCCGTATCCGTTTCGATGAGTTGTAGCTGTGTCGTCTTTTCGAGCGGTGCGAAATTCTGGGCGAAATACGTGGCGCGCGTCCGCTCGTTCACATGCGTCGCAGTCTCGTACTCGCCCTTGCGAACCACATATCGCGCATTCGGAAATGTCGGCACAATCTTGTCATTTTCGAGCCGGGTATTGCCGCCGCAATGATCGAAATGCAAGTGAGTGTTCACCACGATCTCGATATCGCCTGGCGCGATTGCATAGTCGCGAAGCTGATCGGCCAGGCGCGGGCCGTCCAGGCCATAAATGTCGCGGCGTTTGTCGTCAAATTTGCCGCCGGCGCCCGTCTCGATCAAAATGCGCTTGCCGCCCGCGTAAATCAGAAAGCAGTTCAGTCCAAGCTTGATGCGGTTTCGCGAGTCGGCGGGAATCCTCTTCTCCCAGAGCGGCTTCGGGACGATGCCAAACATCGCTCCGCCATCGAGGTAAATTTGCCCATCAGAGAGGATGTGAAATTCCAGATCGCCGAGTTTCAAGAATTTTCCTTAATACTTCCAGAGCGCGCGGCCTGGCGGCGTAGTGTCGAATACAATTCGTCGGCCGCGGCATAAGGATCTTTTTTTCGCGAAGCCACGGCCGCTGCCATGTCGTTCAATGTTCGTCCTTCAAAATTACCTGCCGCAATCTCTTCGGTCGCCCGCTGCTGGATCGCGCGAATCAGCCAATTTTTCCAATATTCCTTGTCATGCGCTCGGCGGACGTTCGGATCGCCGTGCACTTCGCGAAAAGCCTGGATGTCTCGCGCAAGCTCAACGATTCCCTTCTCCTCTGTCGCTACCGTACGCACAATCTTTGGAGACCATCTGTCGCGAGGCGGCGCGAGTTGCACGATTGAGACAAGGCGCTCCTCGAACTTTCCGGCCTCTTCGTAATCCGCTTTGTTGACAACGAAAATATCCGCAATTTCCATCAGGCCGGCCTTAAGGTTCTGTACTTCATCGCCTGAACCCGGAACAAGCACGACGAGCGTGCAGTCTGCCACTCTAGCTACTTCAATCTCGTCCTGGCCGACGCCAACGGTTTCGAGAATGACGATGTCCTTGCCTGCTGCATCCAGCAGCAGCGCCGCGTCCGCAGCCGCCTGTGCAAGTCCTCCCCAGGCTCCGCGCGCCGCCATCGAACGAATAAATACACCGTCGTCGGTAGCATGGCTCTGCATGCGGATACGGTCGCCCAGAATCGCGCCTCCGGTAAATGGGCTCGAAGGATCGACTGCAATCACGCCGACTGTTTTGCCCTGAGCGCGATAGTGTGCGGCCAAACAACTCACCAGCGTGCTCTTGCCGGTTCCGGCGCCGCCCGTGACTCCAATCCGCCACGCTTTTCCGGTCAACGGAAATAGTTCACGCAAGACGCCCCGCGCATCGGCTTCACCGTTCTCAATCGCGGTGAGGGCGCGCGAAACGGCGCGCACGTCGCCCGCGCGAATCTTCTCAACCCAATTTTCAGCGGAAGCATTCATTCAGGGCAAACAAGTCCAGCCATTCGGCCACAGCAGTCAACATTTTGCCAGAGATGATCTCAGCCTTCGACGAACAATGTTTGACCGGGCTCGATTCGCCGCCGGCGCGGGTCGGGAATTGCATCCGGATTCGGAAATTTCGTACCTGGCAGAAACGCCGCGCCGGTGCAGAGAATTACGATCAGAATCAGACAGAACCAACTGCCCTCCGGCCCGACGCTTCCACCGGTGAGCCATGCGGGCCCCGCAAATCTGGCGCTGAAGAGGTGCCCCGGCGCGGTAAGTCCGCTATCAGGAACCCCATAGAAAAATGTCTCTCCCCAATCCCACGCCGCGTGAAATCCTATCGCGGCCCAGAGATTGCCCGTCTTGCGAAGGAGAATACAAAAGAAGAACCCGATGCCTCCCGCAGACAAAGCGCCGACGTAACTCTCGCCGGTATTTCCTAAGTGCAGACCGCCAAAAGCCAGGCTCGTCACGATCGCCGCCGGCCAGAAGTAGATACCGGTGCTCAACGTAAAAAGCAGATAACCCCTGCTTACACCCTCCTCGGAAAATCCCACGAAAAGGAATGCCAAAGCCCATAACCCGGCATCTTCCCACGCAACGGATCCATGCAACGCGAGCGCGCCCAACTGAAATACTCCAGCAATTTTCAGGGCACCGAGCAGCAGGGAGATCGCCGCGAAACCAACGACAGCACTCAACCAAAACTTGCCGCCAAAGGCGCTCGTAAGCCCCAAACCGTAGTAGCGCATCCGCCGCGCTTCGATGCGGCTCATCACCCAGCTTGCAAACAGGTATGCGGCGAACGTGATCGCTTCGCCGATCAGAACGCCTCTTGCATTAAATATCAGGAAGGCTTTGCGGGCATCGGCACCGCTTGCATGGTGAAGAACGAAGTTAATGGCGATGACGGCTGCGAAAAAAATCGCGCAGGCAATCAGCAGGCGCCAACCGGCACGAATCCCGTTGAGTCCAAGGAAGACATTGTAGTGCGCGGACTCAGGTGGCGAAGGAACTGGGCCTGCATCGACAGGCTGCAAATCCTGCGGCTGGAGCGGCGGTTCATTTTCCGTCATGGGCGGACCTCCTCTCGAAAGAGTCCGCACATTAGCACAGCCAGCCTCCGCCGAGAACCAGATCATCGGAATAGAAGACTGCCGCCTGACCGGGCGTTATGGCGCGCTGCGGCTCGCGAAACTCGATGCTCGCTCGCGACATATCGATGGGCGTGATTTGCGCCTCTGCCGGTTCATGCCGGTTGCGGATACGTACGAGCGCCTCGACAGGTCCATCCGGCTGCGCGAACGGAATCCAGTTCACGTTGCGAACTTCCGCCGCCGTGCTGTGCAATGAATCGTCCTCACCCACGATCAGCCGATTCTTCGCACGATCAAGCGCGACAACGTACATTGGCCGGCCAGTCGCAATGCCAAGGCCCCGACGTTGCCCAACGGTGTAGCGATGCAACCCTTCATGTCGCCCCACCACTTCGCCGACGGTCGTCACGATCTCGCCGGCGCCGTCCGGTAACGAACTGCCCTGCTCATGCAAGTAGCTCTCGATAAAGCGGACGTAATCGCCCGACGGCACGAAACAAATCTCCTGGCTCTCCGGCTTTTCCGCCACGGGAACTGCCAGCCGCCGCGCTATATCTCGAACTTCCTGCTTCGTCAGTTCGCCAAGCGGAAAATCTGCTCGCGAAAGCTGCTCCTGAGTGAGGCCAAAAAGAAAATAGCTCTGATCCTTTGAGAGATCTCGCGCACGCAACAATTCGTAGCGGCCCGTTGCCTCATTGCGCCGCACGCGCGCGTAATGACCCGTTGCGATGCGTTCGGCGCCGATTTGCCGAGCCGTCGCGAGCAGATGCTCAAATTTCACATCATTGTTGCAGTTCGTGCACGGAATCGGCGTGCGGCCAGCAAGGTAATCGTTGACGAACGGGCGAATCACCGTCTCCTCAAACTTCTGTTCGAAGTTCACGACGTAGTACGGAATTCCGAGATGGCCTGCCACGCGCCGCGCATCGTAGACGTCATCGAGCGAACAGCACCGGTGCCGCGCAGGACCCTCGCCTTGCAATTCCGGCAGGCGTCGTTGATTCCAAAGCTGCATTGTGAGCCCAACAATCGCATCGCCGCGTTCGTGCAGAATCGCAGCGACGGTTGAACTGTCCACGCCCCCACTCATGGCTACGGCAGTGACGCCGGCGGCGACGTCTGCGGAAGCAGGCACAGTGGGGACGAATTCAGTGTCGATGGATGACATATTTAGTTTGCTCTTCCCGCCGCGGCAGGCGCCATCGCCGAAAAGCGCGGCGAAAGAGCCCGCAGTCGTTCGGCGGCAGCCGGAATCGTCGCGATTGCCTGGTCGATCTCCCTACTGGTGGTTGTGCGGCCCAGGCTAAACCGCACACTCGAACGCGCATCTTCGTCACTAAGCCCGATCGCCAGCAGGACGTGCGATGGCTCGATGACGCCCGATGAGCAGGCTGCACCCGTCGAACAAGCAATCCCCTGCAGATCGAGCGCGATGACAAGCGATTCTCCTGATGCTCCGGGAACTGTAATGTTCGTCGTATTGCAAATGCGTTGAGCACGTTCGCCGTTGACGCGAGTACCGGTGATTGATTCGCGTAGCGCAAATTCAAATCGATCGCGGAGCACAGCAATCCGGGTGGCGTCCTCAGCAAGGTGCTGACGCGCAAGCTCCGCCGCTTTGCCCATTCCGACGATGGCCGGCACATTCTCGGTGCCAGGACGCATGCCACGTTCATGCTGGCCACCACGAAAAATCGGTTCAAAGCGCGAACCAGAACGCACGTAAAGAGCCCCGACTCCTTTTGGCCCATAGAACTTGTGCGCGGAAAGCGAGAGCAAGTCCGCGCCGATCCGGCGAATGTCAATCAGCAGCTTGCCCCCCGACTGAACGCCGTCAACATGAAACGGAATACGCGCCTCGTGCGCGATGCGCCCAATTTCTTCGACGGGCTGAATCGTGCCCAATTCGTTGTTCGCGTGCATCACGCTGATCAATACCGTTTCATCGCGCAACGCGCGGCGGATGGAATCGGTGGAGATAACACCGTTGGCGTTTGGCGCGATGTATGTGACGGCAACGCCTTCTTTTTCAAGTGCTTGGCACGTCTGCAGGACCGCGTGATGCTCGATTGACGTGGTTATAATGTGCTTATTTGGCGCGTTTGACGCCTTAATTACGCCTAAAATGGCCAAATTGTCCGCTTCTGTGCCACCGCTTGTGAACACAATCTCAGAAGGCTTCGCGCCGATCAGAGCGGCTACCGATTCGCGCGCCTCATCAACGGCAGCGCGGGCTCGCTGGCCCGGAGAATGGACCGAAGAGGCGTTCGCGAAGCCATCACGTAGAAACGGCAGCATGGCTTCGAGGACGGCAGGGTCCACGGGTGTGGTTGCGTTGTGATCGAGGTAAATCGGCATAACTGGCCGCTTGCTAATCAGAATAACTGGGCGGCCAGAGAGGGGTCAAGCGGCCTCAATTCGCTCAGGGTTCGGGTGAACTGGGAGCTTGGGCGTCCGAGAGTCGAGCCGCCTGGGCCAGGAGGTAGTCACGCTCCGGGACGCTCGTTGTGCGGCTCGCCGCGATGCGGTAATGGTCCGTTGCGGCTTTGAAGTTGCCGGCCATTTCCTCAAGGTGGGCACGCGCAGCGTCAAGACGGTGGTGGCCAGCCAAACGGCCCTCAGCAGCAAGCTCTTCGATCAGCGCAAGTCCTTTCGCAGGGCCAAAGACCATGGCCGCCGCGACCGCATAGTTCAGCGCCACCATGGGATTGTCAGACATTCGCTTCAGAAGATCGTATAGCGCCAGAATCTGCGGCCAGTCCGTATCTTCGCTGCGCACTGCCTCGTCGTGAACGGCCGCAATCGCCGCCTGCAATTGATATGGGCCAATCGCACCTTTCGAGAGGGCTGACGTTAC
>DATEGW010000165.1:0-3228 GCA_035279845.1 Candidatus Acidiferrales bacterium
CGGCTATTGGGAACGAGCGGGAAAGTTACGGGCGAATGTGCTGGCAAAAGGTCGCAAGGCGCGATTGGGCGATGCGCTGATTGCGCAAACCTGTGTGGACGCGGGGATACCTTTGATTACGCGGGATCGCGATTTCCGGACCTTCGTTGAGGCGACGGGTTTTCAACTCCTGGCGCAATGAAGTCAATTTGACGGGATGACGAAAAAAGGAGAGAGGCGCCCGCGGCCGTTGAGTCACAGGTGCCTCCTCTACTGCGTCAAGGTAAACTTAACCTCACTGGATCACCTCCTTCTCGGCATGGCTGCCGATGTCGACGAGATGTCGCATGGGTTGAGTATACCGCAGGAATCAAAGGATGGCGGAGCGCTCCACATTCTGAGTCCTAAGTTGTGTTCAAAACGCACGAACACATCGGCACTTCACTTGAAAACAATTAGCATTTAAGGCAATGTCTCACGTCAGGAAATTTCTAGAAGAACTTGACTTTCGCCATATATTCGCCTATATAGGGGTGGCCCATGTCCGACATCCATCGGACTTATGAAATACGATGCCCGATCCACGGTTTTATAACTCTGAACGATTGGGAGCGGAACATCATCTCTCAACCTGCATTTCAACGCCTGCGTAGGATACGCCAACTGGGATGGACCGACTACACTTATCCGGGCGCGATGCACACAAGGTTTGAGCATTCATTGGGCGTGATGCAGACAGCTACTTTACTCTACGATGCGATTTTGAAAAGTTCAAAACATATTCTGACTTCTGAACTCGCATACGACGAAACAGGTTTTTTGAGGAGCCGACAACTGGTTCGCCTTGCCGCTCTGGTGCACGATGTCGGCCATGCTCCATTTTCTCACGCATCGGAAGATTTGTTTCCCGAACGAGACAGCCGCAAGAAATATGTTCACGAGGATTATTCCGTTGCAATTATAAGATCGGAGCTTCGCCACGCAATCGAGGAGCATCCGCTGAATGAAAGTTACGGTTTCGATGCTGACGCGGTCGCTGCGCTGATAGAAGGCAGCACTAGGGCAAAGCAGAGTGTCTTTTGGCGGCCACTGATCGATGGCCAGATGGATGCGGATCGTATGGACTATTTGCTACGGGACTCGTACCATGCTGGAGTTCAATACGGAAAGTTTGACTTGCATCGCTTGGTCTCAACAATTCGCCCGGTACGTTACGAAGATGGTCGCGCTCCGCGGCTCGGAATTGCTGAAGGCGGCTGGCATGCGGCAGAAGCACTTGTGCTCGCTCGGTATTTCATGTTTACTCAGGTTTATTTTCACAAAACGCGCGTGGCATATGATGTGCACTTGCGAGGTGCCTTAAAAGAGATGCTTCCGGGCGGTCGCTTTCCGCGTCCGCTAAATAATGAATTGAAAGAATTTCTTAAGTGGGATGACTGGACTGTCTTGGGATTGTTGGCGCAGGGCGGTGGCGGCGAGCACGGCGAACGTTTGAGGACAAGAAACCACTACAGGCTGATTTACCAAACAAACGAAGTGCCCGACGAAAAAAACCTCCAACAGCTCGAACAAGTTAAAACGAAACTTGGTCCGCTGGTTGCTGCCGAAGAGTCGGCATCGAAAAGCTGGTACAAAACCGGACCTACGGACATCCCAGTTGTAGATAATCTTGACGAAAGAACTGTGAAACCGCTTTCGTACCACTCCAGCGTCGTCAAGAATCTCGAAACTAATAGCCAAGTTCTCCTGTACGCCAGACGTGAGGATCGCCCTAAAGCAAAGAAAATTGTGGATGAGGTGAGAGATCATGACCGATCAGCTGCGTGAGCAACGCATGGCGCTAATATCGGTTCTTGCGGAACAATCTTCGAAGGGAGCGATTGGCCGTACGGGAGTGATGAAGTTGCTTTATTTCCTTCAAGTGCTCCGTGATGTTCCGCTCGATTACAGATTTACGCTTTATTCCTACGGTCCGTTCGATTCTGACGTACTGTCGGATCTTGCAGATTCGGAGGCTTTAGGCGTAGTAACGACCACGATCAGGCAGTTTTCAGGTGGCTATGGTTACGAGATCACGCCCGGTCCCAATGCTAATTGGTTGCAAGATCGAGCTGTTGCGTTTCTTGGGCAGCACGAGAAGGATATTGAATGGGTTGTAGGTAAGTTTGGCGATCTGAACAGCGGACAACTGGAGCTCGTCAGCACGATTGTGTACGTCGATCAAGAAGCTGCAGAGAATAATCAGAGTCCTTCATTGGATGGCATTACTGAGATTGTTCACGAAATTAAGCCTCATTTTTCGATGGACAAAATTATGGAATTCGCGATTTGGCTAAGTGATTCCCGGTTGATTCGTTCGGCTGCTAACTCACGGCTGCGGGCTGGCGGCGGGGGTATTTGTTAGCGACGTAGTCGTCGAGGAGTTTTTGGAATGCGGCGGAGAGCTCGTCGTAGGTGCCTTTCAGGGTGACGAATTTTTCGCCGTCGATGTAGACGGGGCAGCTTGGCTCTTCGCCGGTGCCGGGGAGGCTGATGCCGATGTTGGCGGCGCGGGATTCGCCGGGGCCGTTGACGATGCAGCCCATGACGGCGAGCTTCAGTTCTTCCACGCCTTCGAACTGCGTTTTCCATTCGGGCATTTTGTCGCGAATGTAATTCTGTATGCTCTCGGCGAGTTCCTGGAATGTGCTGCTGGTGGTGCGTCCACAGCCGGGGCAAGCGGTGACGCTGGGGGCGAACGAGCGGAGCCCAAGCGCCTGAAGCAATTCACACGCGGCATAGACTTCATCGCGGCGATCTCCGCCGGGGCGCGGCGTGAGCGAAACGCGAACCGTGTCGCCGATGCCTTCGCCAAGAAGAATCGCCATGGACGATGCGGACCATACGAGCCCTTTGGCGCCCATGCCGGCTTCGGTCAATCCCAGATGCAGCGGTTGGTCCGTTTTTTGCGCGAGCTCGCGATAAATGCTGATTAAATCGCGCGGGCGCGAAACTTTACAGGAAATGATGATTTGATCCTTGCGCAGCCCGCAACTCAACGCGAGCTCGGTCGATTCCAGCGCGGACAGAACCATGCATTCGTTGATGATGTCTTCGGAACTGCGGCCCAGGTCGCGATCCGTATTTTCCTGCATCTTGCGCATGACGAGCTCTTGATTGAGGGAGCCGCCGTTTACGCCGATACGCACGGGCTTGCCATTGTCGACGGCGACTCTGCAGATGGTGGCGAATTGTTCGTCGCGCCGCGTC
>DATEGW010000166.1:0-4506 GCA_035279845.1 Candidatus Acidiferrales bacterium
CAGCACGGCGATTTCAAAACGCTTGACGATTTGAAGAAGGTGCCCGGTGTCGACGCGAATTACATCGACTCCGAGAAAAATCTCCTCACGTTCTCCGACAGCGCGCCTGGTACCGCAGGGCACTAGCTGAATAGCGAAGGCCAACTCATCGATTCAGGTACGGTTGGCTCGGTCCGCACCGATGCCCAATATTCGGTTGTGAGCGTTCCCTTTGCCGGAAGCCAGCGAAATCCCGGCACGCCGAACATCGTCCCCCGCTCGACCATTTGCCGACGCGATTCGGGGAACGGCGAGACGCCAAATTCCAGTCCGCGCGTGATCGCCTTGCCATTCCAGGGAGCGTGCGTGCGGCTGCAATTCTCTTCCCAGATTCCCATCCACGGAAAGTCTCTGGTTTTCCAGATGTAGCCAATCGCAACTTTCAAGGCAGGAGAAAAAGCAGTAAAAAACGCGTGCTCGCGGCCTTCGCCCATGAGATGAGCCGTGTAGGCACCGGAAACCGCGGCGCTGCTAAATACGCGCAAATCGCAGGTGCCGCCATCTTTGAGCGGAGCGTCTGGCCATTCGAACTCGGCGCCGCCTTTCAGGTAATTCGCGGGGCTGAAGTCGCCGCCCAGCGCAACAGAATGAGTTGCCGAGGCGCGGAATTGCGTGCTCCCACGTTCGAGAAAAGGAGGACCGAGCGTCACGTGTTGCGTCCAACCGATCGGCCGGTCGGCACCTGCAAGATTTCTAACCGTCTCCATGAAGCGGACGTTCGCCTGATGCAATTCGATACGGCGCTCGAAGTGAATCTGCGCCAGCGGAAACGTCGCGCGCATTTCGAGGTTCGCGCCATCGTCGCTAACTTCATAAAGCACGATGGAGCCCTCTCCGTGCGGCTCCATTCCCGCTGTTGTCTCTTCCGCGGACGGACCGCCGAAGATATCGAGACACAAATTGTGCCCTAGAATACCGGCGAGCAGCTTTGCTTCGCCGCTGGCACCGTATTCGGGAAATTTCGCCGCGGAATAAACCGACGGATCGATACTCGGCCATGGCGGCGTCCAAAGCGGATTCACGCCCGTGCGTTTATCGAGAAGCTCAGCCACATGGCCTCCCTCTTGGACCACGGTGACGCGCAGATTTTCGTTCTCGATGGAAACTGCGCGGCGGCTTCTGTAGTTCGTATTGGGCAAGATTTGCCTCGCGGAACAGGCTGGGCGCAGCAAGCAGCGCCCTACGGAACAAAAGGGATCGGCACCCAGAAAGCGCCGCCCGTACAAAATAGGACACACACTGGGACGCGAAGAGCGGCGGCCCTGCCAATGGTTCGAGAATTTATCCGGGAACTTTCTCCCACTGCTTTGATTTGGCCGATTTCAACACGGCATCCGTGACGTAGTCGGTGGCTAGGCCATCGCGGAACGTGGGCGCGGCCGATTTACCCTTTGCAGCTGCTTCGAGGAAATCCGCGACCTGATGAATAAAGGTGTGCTCGTAGCCGATCTGCAGGCCCGGTACCCACCAGTGCTTCATATATGGGTGGTCGCCGTCGGTTATGTGAACGCTCTTCCAGCCGCGCAGGCGCCCTTCGTCGCGATGATCGAAATACTCCAAGCGGTGCAGATCGTGCAAATCCCACGAGGCGGAGGCCTTCTCGCCGTTGATTTCCAGTGTGAACAGGGCCTTGTGGCCACGGGCGTAACGGGTCGCTTCGAAAAGAGCCATCGAACCATTCTGGAATCGGCAAAGGAACGCGCTTGCGTCGTCGATGCCTACCGGCTGAACTTTTCCGGTGAGGTTGTGTTTGCGCTCTTTGATGAATGTTTCTGTCATGGCTGTGACTTCGGTGATCGGGCCGTTGAGGTACATCGCCATGTCGATATTGTGCGCAAGCAGGTCGCCAGTCACACCGCTGCCTGCAACAGACACGTCAAGACGCCACAACCCTTCACCGCCCTGCGGCAAGTCCTGAGAGATCGTCCAGTCCTGCAAGAATTGCGAACGATAATGAAAAATGCGGCCGAAACGTCCTTCGTCTAGGAGATTTTTCAGCAGAACGACAGCGGGAACGCGACGATAGTTGTACCAAACCATGTTTGGCACATTGGCCTTCTCGACTGCGTCCAGCATTTGTTTGGCTTCCGCGGCGGTGCGGCCGAGAGGCTTTTCGCACATGACCATCTTGCCGGCTTTGGCGGCGGCGACGGCGATTTCGAGGTGCGTATCATTCGGGCTGGCGATATCGATGAGATCGATATCCTTGCGGTCGATGAGTTTGCGCCAATCCGACTCAACGGACTGGTAACCCCAGTTTTCGGCGAAGGCTTTGGCGCGATCCGGATTGCGCGCACAGAGCGCCTTCAGCACCGGCTGATAGGGCGTATCGAAAAAGCGCGGCGCTTGCAGGAAAGCGTTTGAATGCGTGCGGCCCATGAAACCGTAGCCGACCAGTCCAATGTTGAGGTCTTTTCTCTTCGCCACGATCTGCGTCTCCCTTGTTTTTCTGTTTCGCCTTCTCTTCAAAATCCGGGCGATCACTGTCGATTAGAAACTCGGTCCGGCTTTTGTTTTCAAGGAGGTACATCGATTTTTAATCAAGTCACTGTCGATTAGAAATTGTCTCTTTCCGCCCTCATCATGTCGGTCGCTTCTCGTCCTCGGGACAAGAGAATCACCAGTTTACATTTTACCAATCTTCCGCCGCGATCAGGATTTCCGGCGCCCGATTCTTACCATACGAAGCAAGGCAATAACCGTGCAACCGAGAAAAGACGGCGGCCTCAGTCCCAGCCGTGCGCGTCACGAACCTTGATCAGCGCGGCCAGAACCTGGCGCCACGTATCTGGCGCGAGCATCATTGCGTTCGGGAACATACAGCCGTCCCAGCAGATATGCTGAAACGCCTTCGTCGGTTTGCCACTCTCGTCTTCCATCCAGAAGCCGGCGACCTTCACGATATCGAGCTTGCCATTCGGGTCGTTTGGCGGGCAGTGCCGACCAGTCTTATCGTGCGAGCCGGAGCCTTTGACGGTGCCGTCGTTTTGGGCTACGTGGAAGTCGATTGTCCACGGACGCAGCGCTTTAGTGACCGTGCGCAATGCGTTCCAGAGGACCTCTTTGTCTTTCCAATCGTAATTTTCAGGCAGCAGGCGGCTCTCGGGTGAGTTGTAGCCCATCGTATAAAGCATTGTGTGCGCCATATCCGCCTGAAAACCGATTGTCTTAGGCTTGCCGACCATTTCAAGCAACTCGACCATGTGCTTCCAGCCGTGCATGCCGCCCCAGCAGATTTCACCTTCAGCAGCGAGCCGCTCTCCGAAGCCTTCTGCGATGGTGCACGCCTCGCGGAACGTATCCGCAATCAGCTTCTGATTACCGCGCGGGTCCTTCGACCAGTCGGACGGACTAGACGCCGAATCGATACGCACCACGCCATATTTGCGAATACCGAGATCGCGCAGCTTTTTGCCGATGGCGCAAGCCTTGCGCACCTGGGTGAGAAATTGGTGCCGATCGTTCACCGAACCCATGGCAGAACCGCCGCCTGTGGGAGGCCACACGGGCGCGACAAGCGATCCGGCGACAAGATTCATGCCGGCTAGCTTATCGGCAAGCTGCTTGAGCTGATCGTCGGTTGAATCGATATCCGTGTGAGGCAGGGAAAGGAAAAGATCCACGCCGTCAAACTTCTGTCCATCGACTTCCGCCTGTGCCGTAAGCTTGAGCATCGTGTCGAGATCGATTGGCGGCTCGGAGTCCGGCCCTTTGCCGACCAATCCCGGCCACATCGCGTTGTGAATCGCAGGTTTTTTGTGCTTTGCTGTTGCCATGTTCGCCGCTCCCTACTTCTTTTTGCGCAGAGGTTCTGCGTCAGGATTTCCTGGGCCGAAATGCTTGAGGACCACCAGCGGATCGCTCTCGCTTGGGTTTTCGATGCGTACGCCTGCTTTTGCCGCATCCGCAGTGACAAAAAATTCGTCTTCGGTCAACTGTCCGAATCGAATCATGGTCGGCGCGGAGATTCCGTGTTTGCCGAACGTGCCATGCCCTTGCGTGACGATCATGCCGTATGCGGCTGCGTCTTTAATCGTTACGGTGCGCTTCGGCAGAACGGTCAATTCCTTAGCCGAGTAGTAGCCTGTACCGTAAGTGATCCAGTTTTCGCGATAGCCGCCTGATTCCATTTCGGCGACGGCCTTTACGGGCTTCGGGAATGTCTTGTTGCTCTTGGCAAATTCCGGGTTCACGTTCGCGTCCCAGTCGAGCATGCTGACGAGATAATCGAGGTCTTTGTGATATTGGGGCTGCACGTCTTTAGTGAGCAAAGCCCAATCCACAATGCGGCCTTCCACTTCCGACTGGAACATGGCGAAGACATCGCTATTCACCTGCGGCTCGTAGGTAACCAGCGAGCCCGGCGCATGCAAAATGCCCGGGTCGATCTGCCATCCTGCACCCGGTTCGAGCCGGTATGCGCGTGAGTGCAACAGAATCTTGTTATCGCCCTTGTTCCAATCCTCC
>DATEGW010000167.1:0-82241 GCA_035279845.1 Candidatus Acidiferrales bacterium
AAATGGAAACGGAGAGCGCTCTAATTTAAGACCAAGCCGCGAACGCACAAGAGAACCGCGACCGTCGGCTCCGACGATAACGTCTCCGCGCACCACACTTGGTCCATTATCAGATTGCACTTCTGCCTCTACGCTGCGGTCGGTCACTCGCACATCCCGAATCGTTGCGCCCATTCGCAATTTGAAATTCGAATATTGGCGTGCGGCGTCGATAAACATCTCAATCAAAGCTGGTTGTGAAACGACCTGAGCCGCATTCTTTCCCGCCACTTCAGGCCAATCTGCGCGGATAATTCGCGTTCCCCCGATGAATAGCTCGGCGCATTCAATCGTGCGCCGCGGCAGGAGATTAAAGTTTTCTGCCAGCCCCATCTGCTCGATCGCTTCGACGCCGCCCGGCATAAGTGCTTCACCGCGGAAAATTCTGTCGAGCCGCTCCTCGCGCTCCAGTAATTCAACATCAACACCTCGACGCGCCAAGAGAAACGACAGCGCCGCTCCCGTCGGTCCCGCTCCAATGATTAGCACATGCATTCGTTATGATTCCTCCCGTCGAAATTGCGCAAGCAACTTTGAACCCCGTCCGCTCGAAAGGAGAATTGGTGTCCTGGGGCGTGATACAAATCTTTCAGCTGCTCCTTAAAATCATAAACGATCCAATCCGTGGGAGTGTAGACCCTTGACGCGCGTCACTCCGATGTTCGACGGTCACAAAGCCGCGGTTCACTTGACGTGGAAACCTCGAAGCGTCAATGTATGGTCGCAATTTCGCTCCACAGCATTGAGGTTCTTATTCCGAATGCTCAGTCCGTCAAAAATTCCCTTGAGCCTCCTGGTTTTCGTTTTCGTCGCAGGTGCTCAGCCGCTCCTCGGTCAATCGGCATCCTCTCGCCCCCTTTTCACGGATTTCCCATCTCAGTTGATTTGTGCAGATAGTTCTTTTGTTGCATTGTCATCGGGTAATTCGCCCTCCGAACTTGTAATCATAAGAATTCGTCGCACAGGCATCGAGGAGCCTCGAAAGATTCCGCTGGCATATCACGACCTGTACGGAATGAAATGCAATCGTCACAGGGTTGAATTGCTGGTTCGAGCCGCAGGAGCGGATAACTTCTCACGATTGCCATTTACGATCGGCGACAATGCGATCCATCGGGAAGATCCAATACCGATTGCTTACGCAATATCCGAAAACGGCCCAATGCCGGTTGAAATTGAGGATTTTCACAAAATCCAGCTTCTTCCTATGGGCAACTTTCGCGTCGAAGTCCCTGCGGTTGCTAGATTCAACGTCATGTATGAACTTCATTTCATACGGACACGGAGACGCACTGCTGAAGGATTGACGACGTCGCTTAGCGTAGATCTACTTGAAGAAAGGCTCAACGGCAAAGTCAATAAAACCGTGCCCCTCGTCAGATACGTGCACGTCGAAGATCGAGAGTGACATTCGAATGGCCTGAACTAGATATAGAATCGCGCTGCAATCGGGGACGGTTTCGCAGTGACCGGCTTTCTTTTCAGCCGGTCATCGATCAAACGTTCCTCGGTATCGCGGAGCCGCGGCGAACGCCATTTATCCAGAAGCATGACCGTTACTTTTTTCCGCAGTTGTAGCCGCCGACCCGCCTTACGGTCCGGCGTTTGCGTTGCTCGTCTGTGTCCGATCAATTCTCTTCGGTCAATATCGCCGCGCTTGCCGCTGGCAAAGGAATTTCGCAGACGCCGTCGCGTATGCTGACCGATTCTTCCTTGCCGCCCGACCATTTCCCTTCCGCACCAACTTCCGCTCCGCCCAATGTGACTCCCGTCTTGCTATCGAGCGATGGACCGGCCAGGCGCAGCACCGACGCTTTCCTGAATTCGCGCGGCAAACTCACAGAAACAGTCGCATCCGCCTCAGCATCCTTATTGATCGTCGTCACAAACACGCGGCCTGCCGCATTCTTCACAGCGTATGCGGTCACGTTCATCCCGTTTGCATCGAGCTGCGCGCCGATTCTCGTCCCGCGCCCGGCTTTGGCAAACGCCAGCATCGCGTAATAGAGCGGCTTCGCCGCCGGCTGCTGCGCCTCATCATCCGCGATCGGCGAATAGGAGCTGACGAAGCCTAACTGATTAATCCCGGTTTCCAGATTCGCGCCTGCGCAATTTGTCGCCGCCATCGTAAACAGGTAGTCGAGTCCCCACAGCGCCGCAGCCAGCGTGTCGCTCACGCCCGGCTTGCCGCCGCCAAAACAAGAATTCGTCTCGCAGATTCTGTAGGGCACGCCTGCGCTGCGCGAAGCCGCCTCGCACTGATTCAGCATGCGCGTCAAGCCTTCGGACGGAGTCAAAAGCCTCTCGATCGTGCTCGCCGGACTCGTCGGAGGCCCTTCGGCGTAGTGATGATGCGTCAGCAGCTTCAGGTCCGAGCCTTCATCCGCTGCAAATTGCGTCAGCCAATCGGTGTGACTTGCCACATCCGGCCCGGCAAAAGGGCTTTTGGGGAATTTCGCTCGCAGCGCCGTTTTGTATTCGCGATATTCCTTCAGATAATCCGCGTACGAATATCCCTTGGGTCGGTGTGCGACTCCGCCCGCAAAAAGATCGGGCTCGTTACCAATCTCGAACGCAAGCAGCTTGTCCTTCGTCGCGGCGATCACGCTTGAAGCTTGCTCGGCGGCGTTTCCGAGATCGCGGCCGCCAAGATTCAGCCCCCAGATCAACTGCCATCCGGTGGCTTCGAGAAATTCGCCCAGATCGCGAATCACGGCATCGTTCACCACAGTGCCCTTGGTCGCGCAGACCGCCGGCCCCTCCTTCGCGTAACTCGAAAAATCCGACGTATTGCCTCCGATGCGGATCACGCCGCGCCTGCCAAGATTCCTCACAAACTGAACGTAAGCTGTATTGCGCGCGCTGAGGAGCCCGGGCCGCGCAACAGACGAAATCTCGTAGCCAAGCCCAAGAAAATCCGCAGGAATCTCCCCAAGTGCCTGTTCTGGATGAATAGCGATAGAAATTCGTCGAGATTGAGGCACCGTCTGCGCGAGTGCCGAATAGCCGCCACCCACCGCCGCAGCCGCGCCCGCCGAAGCCTTCAAAAAAGTTCTGCGATCCATAGCAATCGCCGCAAACTCTGCCGCACGCGCGATACGAAGTCAAGCGCGATAGCAAACGCGCCGTTGCCGGTATCGTGTTGAGGACAAGAAAGGTCCGGCGCAGGAAGACGTACATTGAAAGACTGTGGTCCGAAAGGATGTGCTTTAAGATTTAAACGTAGCGCTGCGGCCTTCAGCGCAGCACTCGAAGCCGCCGCCTCATCGTAGACGTCGGCCTCACGCCGCGTTTTCTCGTCACCGAGGCACTAGATGTGCGCGCCCCCATTTTCCCGCCATGGCCATCAGAATTCCCGCCCTTGCTATCTCGGACAAATTCCGCCAGTCAGACCAGCGCTGTAAGGGCGGCATAACTCAGCCGAGCCGCGTGAGCGCTGGGGTAGCACCTCTAGATAATATGGAGCGCCGTAGGTGCGACACAGACTCGTGCCCGGAAAACTCAAACAGTAAAGAGACGGTCCGGTTGCAAGGAACGCTCCAGCGCGCAAGTACTATGTCCGTACTTTCCACAATAGAAATCGCTTTGCGCCCGTGCTAAATTCGCTCGGCTTTTAATGAAGAGGAGGAGAGCCAAGGCAGAGGCGAACAAAAAACTAATCGAGAAACCCCGATTAGAAACAAGGATAAGTCATTGCGCCTCAACAAAGACTGCGATTCTAATCGAGAAAAAAGGGCATTTTTTAGACGAACTCCAAAGAAAAGAGGGCGATCAGGTGATTCAGAAACCCGCATGCCTAAGGTAAGAAGTTGCCTCTTACGAGAGTTGTAGTATCGATGCTGCAACATTTCGGTGGCATCGATGCCAAAACGTCGCAATCTTGTCCGTTTAGAGCAAATAAAGCGTGATATGACGCGCCAACGCGGCGCAAAATGGCAAAATGACACCGCAACAACAACCGGAACCGTGGCTTCGCGGCACTCTTACCGAAGTCGCGGCCGTGCCGCGTGCTGTTCTTCACGCCTTGGAACTCGCGCGTGAAGACATCCTCCGGTGGTGCAGCGGCCTCACCGACGATCAGTTGAACGCGCGACCCGCCGCCATCGCGCCCGTCGCATTTCATGTTCGCCACATCGTGCGCAGCGCGGACCGTCTGCTGAGCTACGCCGAAGGCGCGCAACTCACGCCCGCACAACTAGATGCAATGAAATCCGAACTCGATCCAGGCGCAACAAGCGGCAGCGTATTCTCCGAATTTAATGCAGGAATCGACAGCGCAAGCGCAAGAGTCCGCGCCATCGGCGCAACCCATCTAGAAGAATCTCGGAAAGTCGGAAGGAAAGAATTGCCAACCTCGGTCGGCGGTCTTCTGGTTCACGTCGCCGATCACACGCAGCGCCACGTCGGCCAGGCAATCACCACTGCAAAAATTGTGATCGCCGCACGCGGCTAACCCGCACACAATCCATCGTTTACAACGCGCAGTACGCAGTCCTAAGGAATTACCACTTGCCCGTTGCAAGGTAAAGAAGAAGCGCCGCCGCCCCAACCATAATGATGTTGCCCACCAAAGCCTGGAGCGCGACGGAAATCGACGGCAGATCTTCGTTAAGAATCTTTTTCATTGTCTCCCCCGGACGCATGCCGCGTACTCAATTCACGCTTGCTGTGAACCCACATTTTATAGAGAGCGCGAGTTTGCATCAAGACCCAAGATGCCACGTGCCGAAAATCGCACCACAATCTATGCTAAGTTATTCTACGAGGGCGGTTAGCTCAGCGGTTAGAGCATCCGGTTTACACCCGGAAGGTCTAGTGTTCAAATCACTAACCGCCCACCATTGCCGCGGCCAGAAATCCCCGATTCGAGTTGACAATCCCTCGAAGCACAATATAGTTGCTCCCCAACTGAGGTCGATTGCAGCCGGGGGCAAGCGATGAAGCGCAGAGATTTTCTGAAGTCTGCAGCGGTAGCAAACGCCCTGCCATTTTTGCCCAAAGCGGCAGCGGCGCAGGCTGGCACACCTCGACAAGTGGTCTTCATACTCGGTGAATCGGTCCGCTGGGACATGCTCAATTGCTATCGGCAGACCGGGTTAAAGACGCCCAACCTCGACCGGCTCGCCGCTGCTGGAATGCGATTTGACCGTGCCTATAATTGCCAGCCGGTGTGTGCGCCGGCGCGGTCGGCGATTTGGACCGGTTTATTCCCTCACACAAACGGCGTCTGGGGCAACAGTATGCCTCTCGGCGACACAGTCCATTCGATCGGGCAGCGCCTGCATGACCGCTTCATTCACACGGCGTTCATCGGCAAGTGGCATCTGGACGGAGTGGATTATTTCGGCACAGGCCGCCCACCCGACGGATGGGATCCGGAATATTGGTACGACATGCGGGACTATCTCACCGAACTTTCGCCGGCAGATCGCGTTCGTTCCCGACAACCCAAAACAGGCTCGGATCCCACGTGGACAGCGGATATGTGTTTCGCGCATCGCGTCACAAATCGTGCGCTCCAGTTTCTCACTGATAACAAAGAGAAGGAATTCATGCTGTGTGTCTGCTATGACGAGCCGCACGGACCGAGCCTGTGCCCAAAGGAATATTCGGACGCTTATGAAAATTTCGTATTCCCATCGAGCGCTAACGTAAAGGATCCGCTCACAAACAAGCCGGCCGAGCAGATCATTTGGGCTGGGCCGCGCATCAATGAACAACCTCCGCCGATCAGGGCGAAGCAGTTTTTCGGCTCCCACACGTTCGTCGATGCGGAAATCGGCCGCCTGCTGGACCAAATCGAACAAAGCGCACCCAACGCTCTTGTCATTTTTACGTCCGACCATGGTGTGTTCCTCCAGTCACATCGCCTGCTAGATAAGGGACCTGCGATGTATGAGGAAATCACGCGCATTCCGTTTATCGTTCGGTGGCCGCGGCACACACCGGCAGGCTCCGTTAACAAGAATTTGGTTTCGCACATCGATCTCGCCGCAACTCTCACGGATTTCTGGGGACTCGGTGTTCCGGCCACTCTCGAAGGCGTGAGCGTGCTAAGCAGCTTCAAAGATGCGCAAGCACCGACTCGCGATGCCGTCTTCCTGGAGTGGGGACGCTACGAAATCGATCACGACGGGTTCGGCGCGTTCCAGCCGATACGCTGCGTCTGCGACGGCCGTTACAAGCTATCGATCCATCTTCTGACGACCGATGCGCTTTTCGATTTGCAGTCCGATCCGGACGAGATGCATAACTTGATCGATTCGGCCGCCCATGCCGAAATCCGCAACCACCTACACGACAAGTTGCTCGATTGGATGAACACCTCACGCGATCCTTTCCGCGGATATTACTGGGGACGCCGCGCCTGGCGGCCGGATTTTCCGGAAACGTGGGGCAATGCGGGATTCACCAGACAGCGCGAGAGCGATGGTTACCTTCCGCGCGAACTTGATTACGATACAGGCCTCACGATGGCAGAAGCTACCCGTCCGAAAAAGGATGGCGCGACGAACAGCTATCCGCCTGCAAGAGAACCTAGTGCTCAGTAGATCAGTGCGCCGGGCACTTCAGCGCGGCGAGGTAATTGCGCTGAAAGAGCGGGACATTGCCCGAATCAAGATCGAATTCAGCAACCAGCGGCTTCCCGTTGATTTTTGCCTGCTGCCCACCAAATCCGCGTACGGGCCAGGAGAGATGATATCCGCCGGGCCCTGCCGTCCAATTGTAATAATCGAAGAGCCGGAACGCCGCCCACGGCCCCTGAAATTCGCCAAAACTCGTCCCATTGATGCTGAGGCTGGCTTCGCCGCCCGCCCCTGACCACATAAACGACTTCTCTCCATCGTGATTGCCGGCGACTTTGAGCGGCTGGCCTTCAATA
Organism: Candidatus Acidiferrales bacterium; assembly: GCA_035279845.1. Taxonomy (GTDB): domain Bacteria; phylum Acidobacteriota; class Terriglobia; order Acidiferrales; family UBA7541; genus Palsa-295. The sequence goes on from DATEGW010000167.1 coordinate 6,923, forward strand.
GTTAGTGTTTCGCTGTTGATTTCCGGTTGTGGATGCGCCTTCACGCTGAATTTGAACTGCGGCGCTGTTGCACCCGCGGGAAAGAGTGCGCGCTGGATGTCCGCTGCGCGATTCACCAGCGCGGTCATGGCAGGCTGCGGCTTACCGCTCTTCTGAACGTATTGCCCGTTCTGCAATTCGTAGAGAGCCTTGTTTTGATCGAGGAACTTGGAAAATGTGCCGCTACCCGGTTGGAAGAACCCGACAAAATCGCCAAGAGCGACTTCCTGCGACGCCCCCGGATTGAACGGATACTTGGCATCCATTCCTTTCAGCGAAGTACACATTGCGTCCATACCGCCCGGACCAGGAGGCGGCGGTGCTGCGGCAGCGCCGGTAGGCATCTCTAATAACGTCTTCACCCGCACGTCCATTTTCCCGTCGTGATCAATCGCAAATCCCTGTGCGATTTGGTCCGCCGCAGCACGAGCTTGTCCGGAGAGCGCATTGCATGGCGCCAAAGCAGTTGTTAATGTGTCGCCAGTGAGGCCGGGAGGAACAGCCTCCAGGCACGTCTGCACAGCGTTCAATGCCTTCACGTAACTCTGGCTCGGAGCTTGAATCACCTGGTCCTGGCATGGCGAAGGAACCACTTGCTGCACCGGCGCAAACGCCTTCGCTACGTCGGGCGAATCGATCGCTGTATTCTGCGAGGCCTCGCACAAAAGCACCAACAGCGGCGAACGATTACCCGAAAGGCTCGCGAGCTTCTGCGCTTGATCCTGATAACTGCCGCCGCGATACACGGTCGCCTGATTCAGGAAATCGCGCCAAGCCTGAATGTAATCCTTCGTATACATCGCGGTCAGATCCGCAGGCGAGTTCCCTGCACTACGCTGACCACCTTGCCCCTGATCGCCAAGCACCCACTCCTCGCCGGACGTGTACTGGTCCGCATGCTGCACAGCGCCTTTCATGAAACCCCAACCGGCTTTGGTAAATGCGCCCGAAACTTCATATGGGTCTCGCACTACGGACGTGGCATCCGGATACTTGCGGTTGAAATTCAGACTCGGATTCGCCTTTGCGGCCGCAGCTAACATTGAGCGATAGATGCGCTGTGTAGCCGCAAATTGCGCCAGATAGTTGTGCGTTTTGCCGATCGCCGCAAAATCCGCATCAAGGGTGTACGGATTCGAAATCTTCAGCTCATCTGCATAAAAATCGAGCTGCTGCTGCACGAGTTGCTTGCGTTGATCGTCCAGATCGCGGCCGCTAAGCCAACTTTTCAATAAGGTGGGCGTGAGAAATTCGCGCATCGATTTTTCGGGATGCGAGCTAACGATCAGATAGGCCTTCAGTGGATTATACGCCGCGGAGTAATCGTCGCTTGGTCCCGGCGAAACCGGAAGCCCCGTCAACGTCGAATGCAGCGAATTGTACGTCTGATCGAACAGCAGTTGCCGGAAGCGCGCGAAATAGATCGCGCGGCCCTGCGCGTAAACATCCGCCCCGGAATAGAGCCCCCAGCGCATGTGAATCGGCGCACCATTCCGCTGGTAACTGCTCAACTGCTGCAACGGCTGGCGCAGCGCGTCAAGCGCTTGCCAATCCTGCAACGAACCGAAATCACCATTCGATGCTTCCCCGCTACGAACAGCCTGCGCAGCCGCTGCCACATTCGATTCAAGCGACCGATTGGCAAGGAACGAAATCAGGAATGCGATAAAGAGAATCGCGCAAACAGCGGTCGCACCCGCAAACACCATGCGTCGCCACAGATTCACTCTGGTGCTTGCACCGCTCGCTCCCATCGCGGCGCGGTCTTGCAAGACCACGTGGCTGAAAACGTGGCTCAAGAACACCCATTGCGGCACCATGCGCGTTTCGCTGGGGCCCTGAATCATCGTGCCTGTGCCGAATTGCGTGCCCGTGCCCGCGGCCGCTTGCGCCATCTGCGCCATTGTGGGCATATCTTCGGCGCGCATGATCGTCGTGGCGTTCGCTGAAAAATCCGGCGCGGGCCGGATCGTCGTCTGCGCAGCGAATGCCGCCGGCGAGGGAGCGGCGGAAGCGACTATCCTTCGGCCTGAGAAATAGAACCCGCGAAGGAACGGACCGGAGCGCAAATGACTCGGCCGGCAAAGCTCTACCAGAAATTCGACTGCCGGTTTGCCCAGGCGCCGGAACTGCCGCGGAAATTCGTAAATGCCCGGCTGCTTCGTCTTGTCGCGCTCGCGAGAGAGAAGGCCCGTCCTGCAATCTGCCAACGACGAAAAGAGCGAATTGAATGCACCGGAAAGCCGCTTCGTTTCCTGCTCTGCGTAAACTCCCGAGGTGGCCGAAACCGGCAACGTGATGCCCAGGACGTGCGTGATCTCTTCATCGCGCAAGCTGCCCATGAATTCCGTCGCGTACGCGACCTGGTCGAGCTTCGAGAAAACAACGTAAACAGGGAAGCTGGCCCCGAGTTGATGCGCCATCTCCTCCAGCCGCGCTCGAAGCATTCGCGCTGCGTTGACGAGCGCGCCCGGACTCCCCGGCTTCACCAACTTTTCACAATCCACGCACACGACTGCGGCCCGGGGTGCTTGATTATTTTTCCCAAAGATCGACTGCAGGCGGCTCGGCGACAGCCGATGCAACAACCGCGCCCACGGCTTGGGATCGCCCGCGATTTTTCCCGCAGCCTCTACGAACACGGACTTGCGCGCAAACCACAGATTCACCGCGCTCGTGGGGACGACATTTCCGTCTTGATACATCTGCCCGGCCAGCAATTCAGGATCGAGGCCCGAGTTCAACACCGCACTCGTTTTCCCGGACGCCGTTTCGCCCAGTACAAAAATCGTGGGCAGGCCGCTCAACTTTGCGCCCTTCCCAAGCCGCGAACCGGCCACTTTCTTCTCCGCTTCACGAACAAGCCGGTCGATATCGTCAGGCGAAATATCGGACGCAACGGCCGCGACCACAGCAGACGCGCTGGGCGCAGTCGGTACAGCGGGCATGCCCGGAACCGCAACCGCAGCCGGCATTTTCTGGCCGCGTGCCCACATCAAGAATCCCAAAATGCACAACACGCCGAGAACGACTATGCCCAGCCGGAGAATGAGAAGATTCGCGCCTTGCAGATGCACCCAAATGCCGACGAACCAAGCCAGGAGCAGCATCACGACGAAAGCCGCCGCTGCCGCCAGATATTCCCACGTAAGTTTCATGAGCTCTCTAGTCTCCGCGCGCTATGTGGCCAGCGTGTGCAAGCCGGACGCGCCAACAGCGAGAATAACTTTGAATAGCACGAAGCAGACAATCGTCACACCAATTGCGATCACGGCCGTCATCATCAGCCGCTTAATCCACGGATCGGGACCGGCGGTCACAACGGCGCCCTCAGGCACGGCCCACGCGGGAGAAAATCCGGGCAACGGTCCGCGAATGCGTGTGATTTTCTCCGCCACAGAGTCCATCAGCGGCCGCAGCGCCTCTGGTCCTGAAAGCTCGTACCGCCCTCGATAACCGAGCAGCATGCAAAGCAAATGAATCTCGAGCACGTCCGCCAGATCGTGAGAGTCGTTGCGCGCAAGCAAGCGCTCTACGTTTTGAAAAAACTGTTCGCCGGCAAGTTGATGTCCGTAAAGCTCCTCCTGCAGCGGCATGCGCGCCCAGTCAGCAAATGCGGGATTAGAGGAATTCAGGATCGATTCATCGAGGAACGCAACAACGGCAAACGTCGCGAACCTTGCATCCTCGGGCATATAGGCCCGCGTGATCGCGTCTTTTTCGGCGCCGCGCAGCGCGTTGCGCATATCGTTGCGAAATTTGTTCCCGTCCGTCACGGGCTGGCGATTCGAACGGACGCGCACGATCACCGTCAAGATTTCCTGAAAAATCAGCGCGAGATTCTCGGTGCGCCTTTTCGATGAAGGGCCGCCCTGGCGAATCGTCGTGGCGCCAAAAAGTGTCGCTCCCATGTTTGAGTTTCCGTCCTTCCTGACAGGCGCATGCCTCTGAATCGTCTATTCCGGCAGCACGACGAGTTCCAGTTCCGGTTGCGGTAGATCTCCCGGGACATAGACGCCCACGCGCCGCGTCTGCACGATATGGTCCCAGCACGGTCCAGCCTTACTAACGCCAAAGTACTGGTGCTCCACGCGTGGCGCGATCGCCGACGGCGGCACAGGCAAATGCGTCAGCGCCAAACCCGGCAGCGCTGTCTTCACCAGTTCAGGCAAAAGCTCGGCAGAACAAATCTTCACCAGCCGCGGCGTGCGGGTGATCATATCGGCTTCGCCGATCGCCGAATGGATCGCAAATATCCATCGCGCTTTGCCGACGCATCGCTGATCCGTGACTTCTCCTTCGTAGAAATAACGGCCCACCGGCTTCAGTGGGATCAACACATAGCTTGTCGGCACCACAAGCTCAAGATGCGCGCGGATGTGTTCATCGAGGGCCTGAAAACACTCTCCCAAGCGCATGTGATCGTACAAAGGCAGCGTTCGCGGATGCGAATCGAGGCCAAACGTGCAGAGCGCACCGGCCAGACGCGACATTTCGATGAAAAGCTGTTCGGGATGCTTTCGCTCGGCCAGGCACGTATGCCGCAACACGCCAAGCGCCGCGTTTACGGTATGTACGAACCAAAACGATGCAATGTCGTTGGACGAAAATCCCGCTTGAAATTTCGTTGGCGCGCGCCGCGCACGGGAAAGCGTCGCGCTCTTCTCGTCGAGAATTTCCACCAGCCGCCGCGCGATGATCATCAGGCGCTCGCTGGCGCTAATCGAGAGGCACGGCGGAATAAAGCTCGGATCGAAAACAAAGTGGCCTGTGCCGTCGCGCGTCATTCGAGCGACCGGTAAAGTCACATAGCCCGCAGGATCTTCGGATTCGAAAAGGAAACGGATGCGTTTGCGGCCCACCTGCACGGGCTTTTCGTCAACACCCGTATTTTCGTCGTGCATCGTGCGCTCTTCGGCAACGTAGCGCAGATGATCGCGAGCATCTACCGGAGTAAGCGCGCAATTTGGCCCGTTTTCGCGTCGTTCGGGGACCGCAAGCATCACGACGAGCGATTCGCGCGTCGGAGGAAAAAAATCGCCGATTTCGCGCGGCTCGGGCAGCGGGTCGCTCTCCGGCATGTGAAACGCAAGTCCGTCCGGGAAAATACCCCGCGAATGGATCAGTGCAACAGTACCGTTGCGCAATGCTTCCGCGTCGAGCGATTGTCCGATGATTCCGAAGGGTTCGAACCACAGATTCGAGGCCGAAAAATGAACCATATCCTCGAAAGCGCGGCTTTGTGCCTGGAAATGGTGCGGCCCAAGGTACATTCCTTCAAACCACACCACTTTGGAGAGATGTTTCATTCGGTCAGTAGGCGTGCTTCGACACCGGAAAAATACAGCGCGACGGGCCATACTATGGCGTTTCAAAGAAAGGAAGTCAAGTAGCTCAACCCGCGTAGTGTTCGTAAGATGCGCGGTCTATTTTGGATGGAAAGCGAGGCGCTTACATGGCCTGGGGCAGCAGGATCACCAGCTCCAATTGAGGATTTTTGATGTCGCCGGGCACATAAGCGGCGAGACTGCGCGCTTTACCTACTCCGTCCCAAGCCGCGCCTGATTGATTCAGGCTGAAATATTGATAGTTCAGCTTTACGGGTATCGCTCCGGGAGGTTTCGGCATGTGCATCAAGGTGATACCCGGCAGCGCTTGCCTCACCAGTTGCTCGACTTGCGTCGCCGAGCCCACCTTCATCAAATTCGGCACCTTCTTTATCAGTTCGGCCTCGCCGACTTCCGCGCTGATCGCCAGATACATCCGCGTGCCGACTAGATATTTATCGTCATCGACAGTCGTGGCGTAAATCGAAGGCTGCACCAGTTTCAGCGGCAGCGAAACGAAATTGCTCGGCACCACGGTTTCCAGCAGGGTGCGCAACTTCTCGTCGAAATCGCTGAAACACGTGCTGAGGTCATCGTGGTCATAGAGCGGCAGGTCGCGTGGCTGGATCTTCATGGAAAACGTCGTCAGTGCGCCGGCCAGCGAATTTAGTATGCAGAAAAGGCTTTCCGGATGCCCCTTCTTCGTCTCATATATGTGACGAAGCATCGGAAAGTGATTATTTACAGTGTAGAGCAGCCAGAAATTCGCGATATCCGCCGCGGTGAAGTCCGCCAGGCTTTGGCTCTTTTGTCGCCGTCCGCCCGCCAGAATGCTGCTCTTGGCCGCTAAAATTTCGGCGAGACGCCGAACGATCGACATTAAATGGTCGCTTGCGGCAACATCGATCAGCGGCGGCACAAAAGTGGAATCGATTTGCGGCATGCCGGCCGGAGACTTTCTGATGCGAGCCACGCGCAATGCCGTGGAACCTTCCCGCGATTCCGCTTCGGTTAGGATGCGGAAGTTCTTGCGCGCAATCTGAATCGGCTTTTCGGTCGTGCCGGTGTTTTCGTCTCGCATCGAGGTCACTTCCGCCAAATAGCGCGTGTCGGCGCTGCTGTGCGAAACCGCCACATTCAACCCGCGTTCGCGCATGCGCGGAATGGTGAGATAGACGTCGAGCGTCTGCTGGTCGGGCTCGAAAAACGATACAAAAGGCTTGGGCGGGGGCGCGGGGTCGGAATCCGGAATTTCAAAAAGGAGCCCGTCGGGGAAAATTCCACTTGCGCGCGCAATGACGAAGTTTCCTTCTGCAAGTGCCTCTTCGTTGAATCGTAGTTCGCGGAAGCCCCAGGGCCGGAAATTCAGCGCCTCAAGCCCGAATTGCAGGGTGTTTTCGATGAAGCGATCTTGCGCCTGTAAGTGCTGAGGCGTCAGGAACGTTCCCTTCGCCCAGATGACCGGCCGCATGTTACGCATAGCGCTTCAACCTACAGGACTAATCGGCGACCTGTCAAAGAGAAAGTAGCAGGCATGAATCCAAAGCGAATCGGAGGCAAAAACCGAAATAAATGCGGAGATCAGGCGAGAAGACCGCTCTCTTTTAATTGCGCTTCGGTGCGTTCGATCCCGGAGATGATCACTACGCCTTCGCCCCGCGCACGCCCAGCCCAACGGCTGGCTTCATCCTCCGGCAACCGAATTTCCATCAGAAAAGCGACCAATTCCTCATGCGTATTTACGCAAACGCTTTTCGTATCAAGCCTGCCCGCATATGGCACGAACATAACCTCAAAATGAGGCTTGGTGTTGGCATCGCCTGCTTTCGGCGTGATTCGGATTGTGCCATTCAGTTTGGGTGCCATGTTTCCCGCTCCGTCGGAGCCTGTAAGACTCTTAGTTACTATATTTTGTGCGCATTCACAAGAATTAACGAAGATTCTTTAATGCGCTTGTCACGTCATAAACAACGTCAGCAGCGTCATTCGTCAGTCTAAAACCTCTACTCCCATTGAATAAAACCGTGCGCCGTAAGTTTACGTGCAAGATCTATACACTGACTCTCGACCTTCTCGGGCGAGGCATCCGCATTTGCGCTCAACTGCCGGATCAATTCGCCTAACGACCGCTTCCCATTAAAACTGCCGACGAATTCCGCCACAGGCGTCTGCAAACCGAACGAAGACGGTATACCGCGCGTTTGCTTCAGAAAGAGAGATCTTGTTTCCCACCCGTTCTCTGCCCTGTGAAGCACCTGCTCCAACGCTGCATCAGGCAAAAGCACTGGCCGCTTCGAAAGCATTTCGTTCGGCGACGCATTCGCACTCAGAAAATCGTGTGCTGCAAATCGTAAAAGAACCAGATCTCCGAATGGCCGCTCTATAAACTGGGTTGCCTCTTCCAGGACGGCCCAGTTCTCTCCGGAGCGGCGACGCATCGCCACAACTCCGTTGTGAATGGCCGTCACTTTGCGTTCGGAGAAATAGTGCGCATAGGCATCGTAAGCGGCTGCATCCAGATTGTCCCCCACGGAAAGTTCCCGCAGTCGGTCCAGGCTGTATTGTTCCACGCTTCTCGTCTGCCCTTTCACCGCCCAAACATCGCATCCCGTTCCGCGGAACCATCCGGTGAGCCGCTCTTGCCAGCTCTGCCCTTCGACCTCGGCCCATTCGCAAAGCATCTGGAAATATCCGCCCTCTTCCAAGTGCGCCGCCGCGTCTCGCGCGATTTGTCCGCACAAGCAATCTAGATCCATCGAATTGTCGCAAAAGAGAAACTGATTCGAGGGCCCGATGAAGAAGGGCGGGTTAGAGACGATTAAGTCGAATTTTCTATTTTTGACGGGTTCGAACGCATCACCACATAGCCACTCCACACCGTCGATTCCGTTGAGCCGTGCGTTGAACGCGGCCACCTCGGTCGCTCGGGGATTCAGGTCGGTTCCAATGACTTTGTCGCTGTATGCCCTCGCCGTGAGCGCCTGCACCCCATTTCCGGTTCCCAAATCCAGCGTGGCTCGGGAGGGGCGGTGCACAGTGAAGAAATGGAGAAATCGGGTAGTCGTATTCGGCCAAACGACAAAATCCGGCGCGCAAGCCTCGAATCGGGCGTTCGTATCCGAGGCAATCCAGAGGTTCTCAAAGGGAAGTAGAAGCACCTCGGGAGTCAATTCAGTTCCCTCGATGCGCAAAACCTTACTGGCGCAAGCCGTTTCCACAAACCACTCGGGGACAATTTTCCTCACTTTCGCCCGATCAATTCGTAACCCCAAGTAAAACCAGCGCAATAGCGCGTTCAAGGCCGTCGGTTCTTGCACGAAGCGCATCATGCGGCTTGCGCTCAGCTGCCTCGGCGACGGTAACTCGTTCGCATTAAGCGTCTTGAGGATCGACGCCGCAGTGTAGCCGGTCTCCGTCAAGAAATTGCGCAGGCGTTCGGCCTCGGCACGGCTCGGCGGGACAATAGCAGGCTGCGTCATAATTCCCGTTTCCTCTTCTAACTTTCGGAGACTTCCACGTTGCGCCGCGGAGAATATCACACCTGATGCTGCCAACAGACAAAACGCGTACCGGAAATGGTCATCCGCTTGCTCCTGACTCTAAGTCCTGAACCAAGTTGGCACTTTGCGGCAAGAAAGCTCAAGCGTTGCTTGACACTTGTCAAAAGTGTGTGATAAATGCTTCGCTTCACTCACTTTGCAAGCCGGTCTGGCCGCGACTGTGTCTCATACTCGTCGAGGACTCAGTGAACCACCGGATGAGTTTCGCCTCCCGGTGGACAGAGCCGGTTTTTAAATTGCAGTGCGGCGCGATCTCATAGAACCGCCCGAAATCCGGAAAGGAAGGTGCTTAGATGGCAAGACAGAGCGCACAACACAAGCTGGATCGCGTCCGCCCCCCCCGTGTGCAGATTACTTATGACGTTGAAGTTGGTGGCGCCATTGAAATCAAGGAACTGCCCTTCGTCGTCGGTGTGCTGGGAGATTTCACTGGCCAGCCGCAGGAGCCGCTCCCCAGATTAAAAGACCGCAAGTTCGTGGAAGTGAATCCCGATAACTTCGACAGTGTACTCGAGGGCATGAAACCGCACCTTTCCTACGCCGTGGAAAACAAGCTCAGCGAAGATCCCAATGCTCCCCAGCTGAAAGTCGACCTCAAATTTAGAAAGATGGAAGACTTCGAGCCGGCGAACGTCGCCAAGCAGGTCAAGCCGCTGAAAGATCTGATGGATTTACGCACCAGACTCGCCGACCTCCGCGGCAGCATGCAGGGAAACGATAAGCTTGAGGAACTGCTCCTTGATGCGGTCGGCAATACTGAAAAGCTTGAAAAACTGAAAGGCGAGATCAAACCGGGCGATGGAGGCTCCAATGGCTGACGCAAAAGTTGCAAACACGCAGGCCGCTGCGGCGGCTGAAACACAGGAGCTGGGCCTTCTCGACCAGATCGTAAGCCAGGGCCGGCTTGGTACGGACGCCGTCTCGCGCGAGCGCGGAAAGAATCTCGTGAAAGAGTTCGTTTCGCAGATTCTCGAGGGCTCGATGACGGTGGCGAAGGATGCCGAGATGATGATCAATGCGCGCATCGCGCAGATCGACCATCTCCTCTCGATTCAGCTCAACGAAATTATGCACCACGCGTCATTCCAGAAGCTGGAAGGCTCATGGCGCGGCCTGAAGCACTTGATGGATCACAGCGAGACCGGCACCGGCTTGAAAATCCGCGTTCTGAACGTCAGCAAGAAGGAATTGCTGCGGGACATCGAAAAGGCTCCCGAATTTGACCAGAGCACGCTGTTCAAGAAGGTCTACGAGGAAGAATACGGCGTGTTTGGAGGCGCCCCGTTCGGCGCGCTCGTCGGCGACTATGAATTCGGCAAGCATCCCGAGGATATTTCCTTGCTCGAAGGCATTTCACATGTTGCAGCCCAGGCTCATGCTCCATTTATCAGTGCCGCTGCACCGGACCTGCTCAACCTGGAGAGTTTCACATCGCTGGATGCACCCCGCGATCTCGCTAAGATTTTCGACAGCACCGAATATGCGAAATGGAAGTCGTTCCGCCAGGGTGAGGACTCTCGCTACGTGGCACTCTGCCTGCCACGCACACTCTCCCGCGTGCCTTATGGCAAGGACACGAAGCCAATCGACGAATTTGCCTACGAGGAGCACGTGGACGGCACTGACCACTCCAAATACCTCTGGATGAATGCTGCCTATTCGCTCGCTACCCGCATGACAAACTCTTTCGCCCAATATGGAATGTGTGTCGCCATGCGCGGTGTCGAGGGCGGCGGCCTGGTTGAGGGCCTTCCGGTCCACAATTTTTACACAGACGAAGGCGACCTTGCCCTAAAGTGCCCGACGGAAGTGCCGATTACGGATCGTCGGGAAAAAGAGCTGGCGGATCTCGGTTTCGTGCCTCTCGTTCATTGCAAAGGCACTGACTATGCGGCCTTCTTTAGCGTACAAAGCTGCCAGAAGCAGAAGGTTTACGACTCGGATTCGGCCAATGCCAACGCGCGATTGTCGGGTCAATTGCCATATATCATGGCCGTTTCCCGGTTCGCGCATTACCTCAAAGCCATGATGCGCGACAAAATCGGCAGTTTCATGTCGCGTGACGAAGCGGAGTCTTTCCTGAATCGGTGGATAACGAAATACGTTACTCCAGACGATACGGCGTCGCCTGCCGTGAAAGCCCAGCGGCCCCTTCGTGAAGCCCGCATCGACGTGGTAGAAGTTCCGGGGAAGCCTGGTGTCTATCGCGCCGTGGCCTTCTTGCGGCCTCACTTTCAGTTGGACGAACTTACTGTTTCTTTGCGCCTGGTGGCGGAACTTCCTGCGCCGGCCAAATAGGCCCGGCTTGGTAAGTTGCCTCGCGCGTATCGTGCAGTCGGGCCCAGCGGTTGCCATACCTAAAATTCATCGAGCACAAGGAGACAAGACCAGATGGGAAATATGTTCCTGAAGATCAAGAGCATCCCGGGATCCAGCAAGATTCAGGGGATGGAAAATGCGATCGAGATTTATAACTTTTCATGGGGTGCGAGCCTCAATGGGGTGGACTCGGCAACAAAAGGAGAAACCGTCGGACATCCGAGTTTGACGGATCTCTCGATCAACAAAGCCGTTGACAAGGCTTCTCCCCTGCTGTTCGCGAATATGACCGGTGGAAAAAGGCTCACAGACGATGTGGAGCTTTTCGTTCAGAAGACCCTCGACCAAAAGTCCGTGACCTACTACCACGTTAAGCTCAAGGGTGCGGTCGTCAACGGCTACAGCGCCTCTGGCGCGGGCGGCGATGCACCAATGGAATCGGTGAGCTTCAACTTCCAAAAAATCGAGTTCTCGCATGACGAGGAAGAGGGCGGCAAGATGAAGGGCGCCGTCACGAAGGGCTGGGACATCGTTACGCACACTGCAAGCTGATCCCGGTTTGCCAATAGACATGGCGAACGCAACCACAGCGAAGCAACTATTCCAGGAAGGAAAGGTTCGGGCGGCCGCGAAGGAGCTTACGGAGTACCTTCGCGACCACCCGACCGACTCCACGCAGCGTACGTTCCTCTTCGAGTTGCTTTGCGCCTCTGGTGATTTCGCTCGCGCTGAAAAGCAGTTGAGCGTGCTTGCCCAAGGCGGCGCCGAAACGGAAATGGGCGCGGTCCTTTACTATTCCGCAATAAACGCCGAGAAGCTTCGCAACCAAACCTTTGAAAAGGCCGGCTTCTCCACGCACTCGCCGTCCGCGCCGGTGACCGGCAAACTCAATGGGCGCCCGTTCCAATCGTTACGCGATGCCGACCCCGATCTCGGAGGCCGCCTCGAAGTTTTTGCCGCGGGCGCGTACCTCTGGATTCCTTTTGAGCATATCGAATCGCTGCACATGGAAGCCCCGCGTCGCTTGCGTGACACACTGTGGTCGCCAGCCATGATTCGCACTGGCCCGGCTTTCAAGAGCACTGAACTCGGCGAAGTGCTGATTCCCGTCGTCTATCCATTTTCCTGGAAGAACGAAAACGAAGCCGTATGGCTCGGTCGCGTCACCGAGTGGGTCGCCGACGAAAACGGAACGGAATATCCCTCCGGGCAGAAGACTCTTCTGGTGGATGGAGAGGAAATTCCCTTCCTCGAAGTTCGTTCTATTGAGTTTGACAAGATCGCGGCTCCAGCAGCCGCAAACTAACGGAACTGAAAAACAATGCCCCTCCGCGAAGGTTTGCTCAACCCTATTTCCACCGAGAGTCCGAGTGGCGTCGACGTCCGCTACGACTCGAAGCTTCTTATCTATGACAAGATCAAGGAAGCGCGCCGCGAAGACGACGGCCTCAATCAAGGTGAATGGCAGCAGGAGCGAAAGGTCGCCGATCTTCCTTTCGTCCTGAAGACTACTCAGGAAGCTCTCGCGACCAAAACTAAGGATCTCCAGCTAGCCGCTTGGCTATGCGACGCGCTTTTGCGCACCGAGGGCTTCGGCGGCCTCCAGCAAGGTCTCTCTTTATGCCAGGGGTTCATCGCCAATTTCTGGGATACGCTCTTCCCCCCTATTGAAGATGGAGACTTGGAGCTCCGCGCGGCGCCGCTCGATTGGCTGGGAACCGCTCTCGACATCCCGCTAAAGAACGTCCCGCTGACACGTACCGCTCACGGTTTTTTCAAATACAAAGAGTCCCGGCTCGTGGGTTATGACGTGCCCACGCTTGGCGATAAAGAAAGAGACCAGCGCACGCAGCGCATCAATGAAGGGAAGCTTAGCGCCGAAGACTTTGACAAAGCGTTCAATGAAACGCCGAAGGCATTTTACGTTCAGGCCGAAAAAGATCTCGATGGCTGCCTCTCCGTACTAAACAGTCTCGACGAAGCCTGCGATGAAAAATTCGGCAACGCCGGCCCCGCGTTGGGAAAACTAAAGACGGCCCTTGAGGAGATTCGCCACACGGTCCACGGCCTGCTGCAGAAGAAACGCGAAACGGAACCGGATCCTGTCGAAGACGCCGGCTCCGTTGCAGAGTCTGGTGTGAATGGTTCCGCAATCAACGCAAGCGGAACACCAGGCGCCGTTCGCAGTGCGATTCCGAGCATCGTTATTTCCATAATGACTAGCTCCGAACCTGCCGACCGTCGAGAAATGATCGCAAACGTCGCAAAAGCCGCGGCCTTCCTTCGCCAGCGCGAGCCACACAGCCCGGCGCCTTACCTGATGATGCGAGGACTTCGTTGGGGCGAACTCCGCGCAGCCGCACGCCTATCCGACGCTGCTCTTCTCGAAGCGCCACCGACCGAGCTTCGCCAGCAAATCAAGCGCCTCGCGCTCGCAGAAAAATGGCCTGAGCTCCTCGAGACGGCCGAAAACGCCATGTCCCTGCCGTGTAGCCGCGCATGGCTGGATTTGCAGCGCCACGTCGTCGAAGCCTGCGCTGCTATGGGAACGGACTACGAACCCATCGCCGCCGCTATTCGTCTGGAACTGAAAGTTCTACTTCACGACGTGCCCGAACTGCTGGACGCCTCGATGCTTGACGATACGCCCGCAGCCAACGCCGAAACGCGCGCATGGCTCCTGCAGTTGATGCGCCCTGCGTCTAAGTCGCTGCAAGCTCCGGAGGGCGATGCACCCACAGATGCAGCCGCTGAACCCGCTACCTCACAGCCCGAATCCGCGCCCGAGCCGTCGTGGCCATCCAAATCTGCCGACAGCTACGCCCTTGCAACCGAAGCGCTGAAGGCAGGGCAGGCAGAAAAGGCATTCAGCATCATGCAAGAGGAAGTCGCTCGGCAGACGTCTGGCCGCGGCCGATTCCAGCGAAAGCTTCAGCTCGTCGAGCTTTGTGCCGCCGCAGGCAAGGACGCCATTGCGCAGCCCCTCCTGGACGACTTGGCCGGTGCAATCGAAAACCATAAGCTCGACGAATGGGAAGACCGCCAGATGATGGCCGCCGCGCTCATTACGCTGATGAACCTCAGCAGGCGAATCCAGGACGACTCTTCCGAGAAACAGAAAATATTCGAGCGCATCTGCCGCCTGGATCCTGTGCGCGCACTGAGCGCAGGATAATCCGTCACAATGGCGCGTACCCAAGGCGATGTCACCGTCACGCTGTCTGTGCTGGACCGCTTAATCGACAGGGAACCCAAGACGGCGTCCGAAGCTCCTCTCACCCGTTCGCAATCGGTTCGCTTGATGAAGGCGGCTGTACAACGCGACCTCGAATGGCTCCTGAACAGCCGTAGGATTTTCATCGATCCAGATGAGAGCCTCAAAGAGTTGAACCGTTCCGTTTATGTTTACGGCTTGCCGGATTTTTCCAGCTATGGTGCCGCCTCCGCGCCGGATCGCGCCAAATTGTTGCGCCAATTAATGGCTGCGATCAAGATGTTCGAACCGCGCCTTCTCAATGTCCGCCTCGTGCCGATCGAATCGGAAGGCGGCGGCATCCAAGAACTGCGCTTCCGAATCGAGGGCTTGCTTGCAATGGATCCGGCCCCCGAACCTGTGTCCTTCGATACTGTAGTCGAACTCCGCTCCAGCAATTGTCGCGTCTCCGGAGGGCCGAATGCGTGACGATTTGCTGGTCTATTACGAACGCGAGCTCGATTACATCCGCAAGATGGCGGCTCAGTTCGCCGAAAAAAATCCGAAGGTGGCTTCGCGGCTTGTGCTGGAGCCCACAAAGTGTGAAGACCCTCATGTCGAGCGGCTCCTTGAAGGATTCGCGTTTCTCGCCGCGCGCGTTCACCTGAAACTTGACGATGAATTCCCGGAGATCAGCGAAGCGCTGCTCAGCGTCGTCTATCCGCAGCTTGTGCGGCCTCTACCGTCCATGTCCATCGTCGAGTTTCAACTCGATCCGGAAAAGGGCAAGCTCACCACGGGCCTTCCTATTCCTCGCGGTTCCTCTCTCTTCTCACGGCCCGTGGCCGGAGTCCCTTGCACATTCAAGACCTGCTACGACACCACTTTGTGGCCTCTAAGCGTAACCTCTGGCGAATTCCGCGCTCCGAGTCGGTTGCAGCCGCCCGTAAAAACGGTGGACTCGACAGCCGCTGTCCGCGTCGAGCTGCGCGCCGCTCCCGACGTAAATCTGAAAGAATTGAAAATTGATCGCCTCCGGTTCTATCTCAATGGCGAGGGCGGCGTTATCAATACCTTGTATGAATTGCTCTTCACGCGGCTTACCCGCATCATTGTCCGCGACCCTACTCCCGGCTCCAAGGTTCCTCCTGTCACATTGCCTGTCAGCGCCTTGCGCCCGGTCGGTTTTGAGCCTGGCGAGACTCTGCTCCCCCAAGTAGACCGCTCCTTCTTCGGACACGCTCTGCTGATGGAATATTTCGCCTTCCCGGAAAAATTCCTTTTTATCGACGTTGCCGAACTCGCGCCCGTGTGGGAGGCAGGCTTCAAGGATGCCGTCGAATTCATTTTTCTGATCTCCGAAGTGGAGGGCGAAGATCGCCGCCAGCGCCTCGAGCTCGAAATTTCCAAAAAGTCATTTCGCCTCGGCTGCGCCCCGGTGATCAATCTTTTCAATCAAATTGCCGAGCCGATTCAGCTTAGTCAGCGCAGGTACGAGTATCTGATCGTCCCGGATGTCCGGCGTCCCTATTCCACCGAAGTATTTTCCGTGGATGAAGTGGGCTGTATTAACACCTCCACGCAACAGACTTCGACCTTCGAACCTTTCTACTCGCTGCGCCATTCCACTCGCGGCCGTAAACAAGCCGCGTTCTGGCTTGCCCGCCGCCGTCCCTCGGAGCGTCCTAACGACGACGGCACGGATATGTTTCTCTCGCTGGTCGATCTTTCGATGCAGCCGATGAATCCCGATTCGAGCATCCTGTCGATAAAAACCACGTGCACGAACCGCGATCTGCCTTCGCGGCTGCCTTTTGGAAACGAAGACGGCGATTTTGAGCTGGAAGGTTCGTCGTCATTCAAAAGAATCGTCGCTCTGCGCAAACCGACGCCGGCCGTTCGCCCCACATCCGGCAAAAGCACGATGTGGCGCCTCATCTCGCACCTATCTCTCAACTACCTCTCCCTTGTCGAAGGCGGCCGCGATGCGCTGCAGCAGATCTTGCGCCTCTACGATATCGGCCGCTCGGCTTATTCTCAGAACGTAATTGAGAGTATCCTTCGTGTACGCAGCGCAAAGCATTTCACCCGAGTTTCCGGCGACAACAGCATCACGTTTGCGCGAGGTACGCGCATCGAAATTGAACTCGATGAATCGCAGTTCGTCGGGAGCGGGGCGTATCTCTTCGCCGCCGTTCTCGAGCGGTTTCTAGGGCTCAGCGTTTCGCTCAATAGCTTCACGCAATTAGCTGTTACCACGCCGCAAAGAAAGGCGCCGTTGCACGAATGGCAACCGAGAGCAGGACGCAGGATATTGATCTAGAAAAATCGCCGCTCGAAGATGCGCTCCACAAGGAGCCTTGGTCGTTCGAGTTCTTTCAGGCGGTCACGCTCCTGCAGCGGCTTGCCCCGGTGCGCCGCCCGGTCGGTAGATTCTCCAATCCTGACGACGAGGCCGTGCGCTTCCGTGGCAACACGTCTCTCGGTTTTCCCGCAAGCTCCATCCAGAAAATCGATTGGCCCGAGGACGGGCCGCCGGAGATGATGGTCAATTTCATGGGCCTCACGGGGCCCATGGGCGTGCTCCCGTATTGCTACACGGAGTTGATTCTGGAACGCGAAAGAGCGAAAGACCGCTCGTTCCAATCCTTCCTCGATATCTTTCACCATCGCATGATTTCTTTCTTCCATCGTGCGTGGGAGAAATACCGCTTTCCAGTCACTCATTCGAGCGGCACCGAAGATCTCTTCGAACACCACATGCGCGACCTGATCGGCCTCGGCACTTCCGGGCTCGGTGGTCGCCAATCTCTAGGCGATGACGGATTGCTTCATTTCGCCGGTCTCTTGGCCCGCCAGTCTCGTTCTGCCCAGGCGCTTGAGCAGGTCCTGATGGCCTATTTTGATGTGCCCGTCGACATAGAGGAATTCGTGGGAGGCTGGTACCGACTCGATGCTTCCACGCAATGCGCGGTTGGCGAAGAAGAAGGCGATTCCGAACGCCTCGGCATGGGTGCCGTCGTTGGCGATGAGATCTGGGACCAGCAATCCAGGGTTCGCGTGAAGCTCGGCCCAATGCCGCTGGAAAAGTACCGCCAGTTTCTTCCCGATGGCGACGCATACGAATCTTTAAAGGCTGTCACGCGTTTTTTTTCCAACGATGAATTCGATTTTGAAATTCAGCTGATCCTGAAGCGCGATGACGTCCCGCGCTGCGAAGTCGGCGCTGCTGAAGCCACGGCCCCTCGTCTCGGCTGGGTTACATGGCTAAAATCTGCGCCGCTTTCCCGCGATCCGGACGAAACGATTCTAAATCTCTGACTGCGAGGTATCTCATGGGCTTGAATCTGAAAGCACTTATCGGCAAACTCAATGACCAGGCACGTTCGGCGCTGGAAGGCGCAGCAGGCCTCTGTCTCTCGCGCACAAATTACGATATAGAAATAGAGCATTACCTGACGAAGATGCTTGAGTCGCAGGCGTCTGACTTCGCGAAGATCGTCAAACATTTCGGCATCGATAAGTCCCGTCTCACGGGCGAGCTTATGCGCAGCATGGATAAGCTCAAATCCGGCAACGCACGCACACCCGCTATCAGCCCTAGCGTGCTCAAGATGCTCACGCAGGCGTGGACGGTCGGCTCCATAGACTTCAATGCCTCGCAAGTTCGCACAGGCTTCACAATTCTCGCTCTCGTAACCGATGAGGAGCTCGCCCGCATCACCCGTGAGATCAGCCGCGAATTTCAGAAAATCCAGCCCGAAGCACTCCGCAACGAATTCGCAAAAATCGTCGCCGATTCCTCCGAGGAAACTGTGACGGCCGTCGCAGACGCCGAGGGCGCGCCCGCCGCTGCCGGCCGTGCGATCGGCGGCAAGACGCCCAATCTCGACCAGTTCACCGTAAATCTCACTGAGAATGCCAAAAACGGTAAGATCGACCCTGTTCTCGGCCGCGATTTTGAAATTCGCCAGGTCATAGACATTCTCACGCGCCGCCGCCAGAACAATCCCATCCTCACCGGTGAAGCGGGCGTAGGCAAAACCGCCGTAGTCGAGGGTTTCGCACTGCGCGTCGCTCAAGGCGACGTTCCGCCGCCGCTTCGCAACGTCACGGTTCGGACACTGGATCTCGCTCTTCTTCAGGCCGGTGCCGGCGTCAAAGGCGAATTTGAAAATCGCCTCAAGGGCCTCATCGAGGAAGTCAAGTCCTCTGCTACGCCGATCATTCTGTTCATCGATGAAGCGCATACCATGATCGGCGCTGGCGGCCAGGCCGGTCAGAATGACGCGGCCAACCTGCTCAAGCCGGCCCTCGCGCGCGGCGAACTCCGTACCATCGCCGCTACCACCTGGGCTGAATTCAAAAAGTATTTCGAAAAAGATCCTGCTCTGGCTCGCCGCTTTCAGGTTGTAAAAGTCGAAGAGCCTACCGAACAACAGTGTATGGTCATGATGCGCGGCATCGTTGGCTCGCTCGAAAAGCACCACAAGGTCCGCATCCTCGATGAAGCCGTGGCCGCCGGAGTGCGCTTGTCACACCGTTATCTCGCTGGTCGCCAGCTTCCGGACAAAGCCGTGAGCGTTCTCGATACAGCCTGTGCGCGCCTTTCTCTCGGGCAGAACGCCACGCCAGCTGCCATCGAAGACGCGACCCGCCAGATTGACGACTTCGACGTCCAGCAGCGCATCCTCGACCGCGAAATGGTCGTCGGCGTCGATCACACTGAGCGTCTCGCGCAGCTCGCATCGCAGAAAGCATCAGTACAGGCAAATCTTAAAGCCCTGCAAGATCGCTGGGATAAGGAGAAGGGCCTCGTCGTCCAAATCCGCGAGATTCGCGAAAAGCTCGAACGTGGCGCGGCCGCTGCGAAAGCAGCTCCCACCGAAAGTGGCAATGGCGATTCTGCCGCCGCAGCCGTAGCCTCCGCCGGAGCCGCAGCCGTGGCAGGCGCGGCCGTCGCTACCGCCGCCCCTGCGGTCGCGCCCAGCGAAACTCCCGACCAGCTTCGTGCCCAGCTCTCAAAACTCGAAAACGAGCTCTCCGCTTTGCAAGGCGAAACGGGCCTGATCCGCGTCTGCGTCGATGCTCAAATCGTCGGCGAAGTCATCTCAGCGTGGACTGGAATTCCCGTCGGCAAGATGCTCAAAGATGAGATCTCCACCATCCTTTCGCTTCAGCAGCATCTCGGGAATCGCGTAATCGGCCAGCCGTTTGCGCTAGATGTGATCAGTCAGCGTATCCAGACATCTAGAGCCAGCCTCGACGACCCTATCAAGCCGGTTGGCGTTTTCATGCTCGTCGGTCCCAGCGGCGTCGGCAAGACCGAAACCGCGCTCGCCCTCTCCGATCTGCTCTACGGCGGCGAGCACAACTTGATCACCATCAACATGTCTGAGTTTCAGGAAGCACACACCGTTTCCACGCTGAAGGGCTCCCCTCCGGGATATGTAGGCTACGGCGAGGGAGGTGTGCTTACCGAAGCCGTCCGTCGCCGTCCTTACTCCGTCGTCCTTCTCGACGAAGTCGAAAAAGCGCACCCGGACGTCCTTGAACTCTTTTTCCAGGTCTTCGATAAGGGCCGCATGGAAGATGGCGAAGGTCGCGAAATCGACTTCCGCAACAACATCATCATTCTCACCACGAACGCCTGTACCGATCAGCTCATGAAGCTGTGCGCAGATCCCGAGACGATGCCCAACGCTTCGGCCCTCGTCAACACGCTCAAGCCCGAGCTGAACAAAATCTTCAAGCCGGCGTTTCTCGGCCGCATGGTCGTCGTTCCTTATTACCCGGTCCGCGACGAGGCTCTGAAAAAGATCATCACGCTCAAACTCGGCAAAATTCAGCGCCGCATTCAGGAAAATCACAAAATCGCGCTCACCTATGATGACTCGCTCATCGACGAAGTCGCCAAGCGCTGCACCGAAGTCGAATCCGGCGCGCGCAATGTCGATAACATTCTCACCAATTCCCTTCTGCCCGATATTTCGCGCCAGCTTCTAGGGCGCATGGCCGAAGGCGAAAAATTACAATCGATTCGCGTGTCGATCGGACAAAATGGCGATTTCGTTTATTCCTGAAGTGGACGTCGCAGATCGGAAGAGCGCATGAGCGATCCGCAAGCGCGCATACCGGGTTCGCTCGGAATTGCCCAGGCTGGCGAACGCGGCTCATGGTTTCGCCCCCTCCAAACGGCACGGCTGGCCGCCGTCTCAGCCTCGGGTGGCGGTGACTTCGCGCCCTGCGGCAATAGCGACACAGCAAATGTGGCGCTGGTCGCCGAACTGCAACAGGCACTCGCGGCGACGCTGCCTCACGTCCCGGCGCTCGCTCGCGGAGCGATTCTCATGAGTCCGGCGGCGCTTCCATTTCTCGCTGGCGGGGTGGCAGCGCGCGGCTATCGCTTCTTGCGCGAATATCGCGACGGCCTTCACCCGATCGATATAGCCCATCTTCCTGCAATCGTCACCGAGCGGTTCGGCAGCAGTATCGACTTTTCAACCGTCTGGATCAGCGACAAGACCGGCGCGCAAAATCGTCCGTTCACGGCAACGGTCGTAATCAATTTTCCTCCAGGTATCGCCAGGCGCATCAATGTCATGAACCTCGGAACGCGTTATAACGATAAAACGCTCGTCCACGAACTTACGCACGTCTGGCAATCCCAGCACCACCCGAATTCAATGCAATACATGCGCAGCTGCATAGGTTGTCAGGCTTGGGCCGTTTACAGAAATCAGGACAACGCGAAAATCTCGCCATCGGTGATAGCCAATAGGGACTTCCCCCAGGACTATCCGTTCTCGGCCTATGCTTATGAAACTGATAAGTCCGTCCCGTTTTCCCATTACGGCGGAGAACAGATCGCCCAACAGGTCGAGAATAATGTTAAGAAAATCGTCAAAGTGGTCAAGGCCGCTGCTCCCAATACCGTCGTTTCCGAAAATGTCGATTCTCTGCAAAACATGAGGTCCGTCGCCAATCGGCTCGACAAAGGGGTCGATCTCATTGTCCCGTAAGGAGGTGAAGTTTGGTTAATCCGGCAAAATACACGCAGGTAAACAGGCTGATCTCACTCACTACGCCTCTTGGCGAAGATGTCCTGCTTTTGGCCGGCTTCACAGGCCACGAGGGTGTTTCGCGCCTCTTCCAGTTTAATCTGGACCTGCTTTCCGAAAAGAAAGACATCGACTTCAAGGACATCATCGGTCAGAAGGTCACCATCAAAATGGAACTGACCGACGACGATTCTTCATCTCGCCACTGGAACGGATATGTCAGCCGTTTCGCGCAAAGCGGCGGCAGCGGCCAATTCGCACGCTATCACATGGAAGTCGTTCCCTGGCTCTGGTTTCTCACCCGCAATTCGAATTGCCGCATTTTCCAGAACATGGCCGTTCCTGCCATCATAGAAAAAATCTTTAGCGATACCGGCTTCGGCAGCGGTTACAAAAGCTCTCTCACCGGCACTTACGATCCTCTCGAATATTGTGTCCAATATCGCGAGACCGATTTCAATTTCCTTTCCCGCCTGATGGAGCACAACGGCATCTACTATTTCTTCGAGCACAAAGATGGCGATCACACGCTCGTTTTGGCCGATTCACCCAGCGCTCATACAAATTGCCCTGTGCAGTCCACTGCCCGCTACATTCCTGCCGCCGCCAAAGATACCGCCGACGCAATTTCTGCGTGGCATCTCGAGCAGGAGTTTCGCACTGGAAAGTATTCGCTCAATGATTACAATTTCCAGACGCCCGCCGCAAAGCTCCAGGCCACTGAGAACACCGTTGTCGATGTCGGCGGTAACTCCAAATACGAGCTCTACGACTATCCCGGCGATCATGACACCGGCGCGCACGGCACGGCTCTCGCCAAACTCCGCATGCAGGAGGAAGAGGCAAGCCATGCGATCGCCAGCGGCTCGAGCAACTGTCGCACGCTCGCTCCGGGCTATCTCTTCGATCTCGAGGATCACCATCGCGACGACTTGAACAAAACTTATCTCCTCACGGATGTGCGGCACGTCGTATCCAACGGCGCAACTTACGGTTCCGGTCAGAGTTCTGACTCCCACTATTCAAATCACGTGACTTCGATCGATTCGGCCACTCCTTTCCGGCCTTCCCGTCTCACTCCAAAACCCTTCGTGCAAGGACCCCAGACCGGCGTCGTTGTTGGCGGCTCGGGCGAGGAAATCTGCGTCGATAAGTTCGGCCGCGTGAAGGTCCAATTTTTCTGGGACCGCGAGGGCCAGAGCAATGATCAAAGTTCCTGCTGGATGCGCGTTGCACAACCTTGGGCTGGTCAAGGCTGGGGAGCCATCTTCATCCCGCGTATTGGCCAGGAAGTCGTCATTAGCTTCCTGGAAGGAGATCCCGACCATCCCATCGTCACCGGCTCCGTCTACAATGCCGATCAGACCGTTCCATACACGCTGCCCGATAATGGAACGCGCTCCACAATCAAGTCCCGCAGTTCCAAAGGTGGCGGAGTCAATGACTTCAATGAGCTTCGCTTCGAGGATAAAAAGGGCAGTGAGCAGCTCTTCATGAATGCTCAGAAAGACATGGACATCAACGTCAAAAACGATCTGCGTGAAGCCGTTGCCAACAATCTGAGCTCGAAGGTTACGAAAGACCGGATGGAAAGCGTCGGTGGAGATTTGCACGTGGGCGTCACCGGCAATATCAACCAGAAGGCGGGACAAAGCATGTCTTTGCAGGTCGCCCAGAATCTCGCCGAAACATCGATGAGTTACTCTCATCAGGCCAAACAGGCGATTTATTTGAAGGCGCCGCAAGTCGTGATCGAGGCCGACGCTCAGCTCACAATCAAAGTTGGTGGAAACTACGTGGCCATCACTCCCGCCAATGTTGCGATCACCGGCACCATGGTGATGATCAATAGCGGCGGAGCTGCCGGATCAGGCAGCGCAGGCAGCCCCACTGATCCTAAAGCACCCGATCAGGCGGATGACGGCACCAAAGGTACGAAACTGAGTTGAGGAGCCTGAGTAGCTGGGGTATGCACTGAGCGAAGCGAATGGGTCCGCTGACGCATCAACCCTTCGCGTGAAAGTTCTCGGTCCCAACGTTTAAAATGAACTAATGGCGCATCCTTGCTGCGCCTGCTTTACAAGTTGTCCGAAGGAGAAAAAACATGCCGCCAGCAGCGCGTGTCTCAGACATGCACACCTGCCCCATGGCCACTGGCCCAGTACCGCACGTGGGTGGCCCGATCCTTCCGCCCTGTGAGCCCACTGTTCTCATCGGTATGCTGCCTGCTGCCCGCGTCACTGACATGGCTACCTGTGTCGGTCCGCCTGACACGATCGTCAAAGGCTCCGCGACGGTCCTCATCGGCAACCTGCCCGCCGCCCGCTTAGGTGACCAAACAGCCCACGGCGGAGTCATCGTCCTCGGCTGCATGACCGTCATGATAGGCGGTTGACGGTTTCACAGGCGGCGGTTCGACAGTCTGCGTGGCAACTTGAATTTTGGAACGGCACGGCTTCCATAAGCTGCAGAAAAAGGGTGGGGTTTGGAGCGGGGATCGAGCCCCGCCGTAAATCCAGCCTAATGAACAGGGCTTTTAGCCCTGAAGCCTTGGTTCCTGATCGCCGCTGGCAAACCCGACACCGAGGCCAACCGATGCTTCCGATTAGTACTGGCCCCCCGCAAAAATAGTACTAACCGCCTATTCTGCACGCCCGCGAAAACAGGTAAAAAGTTCTGAACGGGCAAACTACCTCTAAGTGCCCTCTCATCAATGCGTTCAGGCCCGATTGACTGAAAAGCACGTTTCTAAGAGAAACAGGAGCCAAATCGTGCCGAAAGTCTTGATCGTCGAGGACAACGAGCCGAATCGCCAAATGCTGGCTCGCCGCCTCGAGCGCAAGGGATTCAGCGTCGTCGCGGCGCCAGACGGCGCGGAGGGCTATTCTTTGGCCCGCGCGGAGACGCCAGACCTCATTCTCATGGACATCAGCCTCCCGGGAATGGATGGTTGGGAAACCATCGGGCTTCTCAAGTCCGAATCCGCGACGCGTGATATTCCTGTCGTCATCCTTACCGCCCATGCCTTGATCGATGATCGTTCCAAGGCGGTCGCAGTCGGCTGCGGCGATTATTTCTCAAAACCTGTCGATTTTCAGCGGTTGCTCGACAGAATCGGCGAGCTGCTGACGGAAAAGAAGCCGGTATGAGCCCCAACATCAGCCCGCATCGCCGCAGCATGATCGAAGCCAAGTTGCACATGGCCGAGCAGGTTCTCGCCATTTCCAATCAGGTCGTGCAACTCACCACCGAAATCTTCATCCGCGCGGGCAGGGATGTTGAGCCCCTCGTTCAGCAGCAAGTGGAATGTTTTGGTAAGATTCGCGCGCTCGTGCAGAAAATCGAGGAGCACCTCGAATCTAAAAAAGAAAAGGAACTCTTCACGTCCGCTGGCGCGCGCTGGTGTTCCGTTCACCGTTACGAACAATCTCTCCACAATATTACCGCAGCCAACAAGCTCCTGCAGGCGGGCACCACGATAGCCGACGTTCTTTTGCCATTTCTGCTCGACAATTTCTCCTGGCGCGCATTCATAGAGTTCTTGCGCGCGGATCTCGAATCCCATGGAAACGACTGGGAACACAAGAACGAAATCGCCGCACGCGCAGCCGATCTGATGCGTGCGAACCAGGAGCTGAAAAGTAAAATCGCCGAACGTAAGCGCGTCGAGGAGCGGCTATCCCAATTAGCATCGATCATCGAATTTTCGACTGACGCGATCGTTATTCACACCATGGCCGGCACGATTGTAAGTTGGAACGCAGGTGCGGAACGCCTGTACGGCTACACCGCCAGTGAAGTGCTAGGCAAGTTCG
Source organism: Candidatus Acidiferrales bacterium (assembly GCA_035279845.1). Taxonomy (GTDB): domain Bacteria; phylum Acidobacteriota; class Terriglobia; order Acidiferrales; family UBA7541; genus Palsa-295. Next base: position 32,237 of record DATEGW010000167.1, read on the forward strand.
GAAATCTTCTGCTGCCGTCGGAGCGCTACGATGAATTGCCGTCCGCGCTCGAAAGGCTGGATTCTGGCGAGCCAGTAGAATCGTACGAGACATTTCACCTGCGGAAAGACGGAACCGAAATCCGCGTTTCGACATCGATTTCGCCCGTAAACGATTCCGACGGCAACACGGTCGGAGCCGCGGCAATCACGCGCGCTCTGGCAGGCAGCAAAAGCCTCGAAGACGCCCTCCAAAGAATCCCTGCCGAGTGCCGTTCCTTCTAATTGGTCGTCTAGTGGAAAATTTATGGGAATGGTAGGTGGGGCTTCCAGCCGCCGTAAAGGCGGAAAATGAGCAGGGCTTCAGCCCTTGAAGTACCGCTTCTGCCTTTTTTCGGCAGCCTGCTAGTGGTTCAACTCGATTACGTCAGGATGCTCATTATTTGGATCGGGATCGATCGATATCATCCGCACCTGGCTTGGAGAAATCATGTAGAACACAAGATTCGCCGGGAAACCATGTGGCGGTCCGTCAGTAATCGTTCCGCGGCCATTTGCGGCAAGCGTGGCGACATTCAGTTGTAAGCCCTCACCTAGATGTGCCGAGTTTCCTGGCGGATCGACTTCATCGAGAGTGCCGACGAGACTGGGATTGCTGCCTCCGTTTGAAACGAGCTGGCCAACGGTGCTGGCCGTGTTCGTATCGCGCGGCAGTGACGCGCTGAGTGCGTAGCTCCCCTCGACCATGCTTGATGTATAGCTCATCGGCGTCTGCAATTCGAGCCGGCCCGTTGTCACGGCCGCGTCTCCACCGAGAATGAAACCCTGGCCGGGGCCCGTGAGATACGCCACGCCAAAACGCGAGTCAAGATTCCCAAACGTGGTGCGGCCGTTCGTAGCAATGATGCAGGTAGATGCTGCCGGTGCGACAGACGAAATCGTGCCGCCCGCATTCTGGTCATAGGACAGCGAGACAGCTGCCGTCGTACCGTCGCACGTCGCGGCCGTGAGCAGGCCTTCCATAACGGTCGAATTCTTGCCGTCGAAACCGGTCCCTGTCACAACGCTGTTGCCCGCGAGCGATGATGCGCCGAACGTAGCCCCAGTCTGCTGCAGCAGTGCTTCCCCGCTCAGTCGCGGAAATTGATCCGTGATCGAGGGCACGTCGGTCTCAACAAAGTACACGTCCGATGACGACACGAAATAAAATGCGAATTGAAGCTGCGTTTGCGATTTTCCCGGAAGCGAATAAAGGAGCGTGGCTGTTCCTCGCAGGTCGCTAGCTGTGAAAGAGAACGTCCCCGAAGGCGATTGTAGCTGCGAAAGCGTCCCCCCGTCGTTGATGTCGCTTGTGATCGGCGTCAGCTTGTTGACGCCGTCCGCATGCATCACGCCCGCAAGCGCCGCCGGTTTTGCATTGTAATCCTGCCCGGTAAATTCAAAGGCGTAATTGCCGCTCAGACTGCCAACGGTAAACGTCGACTGTGAAACGGGTCTCATCACCCCGGCGCCATGCGTCGAGTAAATGTCGGTATTCGTGTTCGTGTTGTTGTTCTCGATCATGCGGATCGTTCCGTCCGATTCAAGAACGATCTGATAGTCGATGTTCAGCGGCGCTTGCACGCCAGGAATCGCAATCAGATGGAGCACGCCGCGCCCGTCCGCGCCGCTGATCCCGACTGAATACGTACCGGAAAGCCGCGCGTTTTGCACGATTCCTTCCGTGCGGTTGCTGTCTTCAAAGCCCGAAGTAATGTTACCGTTCCCGTCGGACGTAAGCGTGCCCGCGATAGACACCGGGCCACCCGCATCGAAGCCCTGGAAGAAAAACGTATAAGTTCCATTGAAAAGCGAATTCGTATTCGTGCCCGTGGCAATAGTAATCGGCAATGTCGCAGTTTGCGGCGTATCAACGCTGTCCGAATCGGTCACCTGCACTGTGAACGTGCTTGTGCCTGCCAGAATCGGATTCCCGGAAATTAACCCGGTGTTATTCGACTGGCTCGATAGAGTCAGCCCCGCCGGCAACTGCCCGGAAACAAGCGTCCACGTATACGGCGGAATGCCGCCTTGCGCCTGAAGCAGCGCACTATAACCGGCAGCGGTTGCGCCGTTTGGCACCGACGTCGTCGTGATATGGAATGCTGGCGGATTGCTGACTGTGATCGAACCGGGCACCGAAGCGCTCTGATGCGTCGGCACGGCCGAATCCGTCACAGACACGGTGAATGATGACGTGCCAGTAGTCGTCGGCGTACCGGTAATCTGCCCACTGTTACTGTTGAGAGTGAGACCGCCGGGTAAGCTGCCGCTGGAAACGCCGAAGCTAAGCGGTGTCACTCCGCCGTTCGATGCAATTGTCCCGCTGTAACCCGCACCGATGAATCCTTGAGGCAAGGAGGCAGATGCCGAAAGCGGCGGCGGCCCCGCGACCGTAATGGAGAGCGCAAGCGGCGTTGCAGCGATTGACCCATTGAAATCTTTCACTTGCACCACGAAATTCGATGTTTGCGACCCAGGGCCGGGAAACGTCGGCGTGCCCACGATTTGCCCCGAATTCGGGTTCAGCGTGAGCCCGGCGGGAAGGCTCCCGGAATCAATATAATAGGTGAGCGGCGCCGTTCCATATTGCGCGGCGACGGTAGCCGTGTAAGGAACGCCGTTCATTGCGCCCGTCGGAATACTCGTTGTGGTGAACTGGGGTGCGATATTCACCGTGATCGTCACGTTGGACGTAATCACCGGGTCATAAACGGAAGTAGCCGTCAATGTGAACGAAGCCTGCGAAGAAACGCTCGGCGCAGTGTACGTCACCGAAGTATTGGTCGCATTCGAAAGCGTCCCGCAGCCCGCCCCAGTCCCGCTGCTGCAAACGTTTCCGTTGAGCGTAAGCGACCATTTTACGCCCTTGTTAGTAGTATCCCCGGCCAGTGTGGCCGTGAAGTTCAGTGAATGCCCTGAATCCACAAACTGTGTCGCGCTCGGATTGATATTGACGGTCACAGCGGTAATGGAACCCTTGTGGCAGCCGGCTTCCACAATCAGAGCCGCGCAGATGAAAAGCAAAGCTATAAAACGCAACGAACTCATGTGCACAGGCGCGTGCTTGAGGTTTTCAGCCCAGACGTTGAGACTCTTATATTTATGGGCATACGTCTTCTGTATAGCCATGGCACCTTTGTGAATTTTTCTCAGATACGCCCCAACCGGGAAGGCGTCTGGAAGTCCAATACTCACGCGGCGAATCGACTTGAATAACAAAACAGCCAGAGAGTGTCAACGAACATCTCCGGCCAGACCATTTAGGCGCGCGCACTCCCCTTGCACCGTTTCTGGATGCCAGCCGCAGCGGGGCCGTTGCCTGCCCGTTTTGGTACTCTGGAAGCAAGGAACAGAAACCATGATACGCAATCAAATGACATTACCCGAATTATTTGACCGTTCGTTAGTCGCCCGCAAAGATGCAATCGGACTCGAATTTCAGGGCCAGACCTTGACCTTTGGCGAAATCGACGCTCGCAGCAATCGGCTGGCGAATCTGCTCGTCGAGAGAGGCCTGAGACCCGGCGACCGGTTGTGCGTTTACCTGACAAATTCTATCGAATCAATTGATCTTTTTCTCGCCTGCACAAAACTCGGCCTCGTTTTCGTGCCGATCAACATCCTGTATCGCGAACGCGAAATCTCTCACATTTTGAGCGATGCCGAGCCATTTGCCATTGTCACCGACGCGAAAATCGAGACATCCCTGCCGGTTTGGACTCGCGCAGACCTCACCCGTGACGCCGAGAGGTTCCCTATCGCGCGCCCTGCTGCCCCTTTCGATCCCCAGCACGCCGCCGGAATTATTTACACGTCTGGAACCACGGGCACATCGAAGGGCGCCGTCCTCTCGCACGGCAATTTCTCCGCCAACGCTCTGACCCTCCTTGAGGCATGGCAGATCTCTGACGCGGACCGTTTTCTTCTCGCGCTGCCGCTCTTCCATATACACGGCCTCGGTAATGGCCTTTGCTGCTGGCTCGCGAGCGGGTGCCGAATGCGCTTGCTGGAGCGCTTCGAACACCAGAAAGCCTCCGCGGAATTTCTGGATTTTGCGCCCACGCTTTTCTTCGGCGTTCCCACAATATACGTCCGCATGCTCGATTTCGAGAGCGACGCAGCGCGTCAGATCGGCAGCCGGATGCGCCTCTTCATCTCAGGATCCGCGCCGCTTTCCGCTCATGTGTTCGAGCAGTTTCGTAGCAAGTTCGGCCACGCGATTCTCGAACGGTACGGCATGAGCGAAACGTTTATGATCATCGGCAATCCGTGCGTAGGCGAACGCCGTGCCGGCACCGTCGGGCTGCCCTTGCCGGGCGTAACGGTCGAACTCCTCAAACCGGACGGCGAACCTGCCGCTCCCGGCGAGACCGGCGAAATACACGTGAAAGGACCGAGCGTTTTTCGGCGCTACTGGCGCGGCCAGGCGTCCTTCGCGCGGGAATTCTTCCGCACGGGCGATATCGCCACGCGCTCCGAAGACGGCTATTACACGCTCTGCGGCCGACAAAGCGACCTGATTATCTCGGGCGGCTTCAACATCTATCCGCGTGAAATTGAGGACTTCTTGCAGGAGCAGCCGGAGGTCGCTGAGGCTGCGGTCGTGGGGCGCGCCGATCCCGTGCGCGGTGAGATTCCCGTGGCTTACGTTGTCTTACGCGATCAGGCCGGCACGGCCGAACTCGAGCGCCGCTGCCGCGAAAACCTCGCTTCGTTCAAAGTACCGCGCCAATTCATCCCAATCGAAAAGCTCCCGCGCAACGCCATGGGCAAGATCCAAAAACACCTTTTATAGCCAACGTCACATAGCAGTTCGGCAAGCGGTAGCGCACCCGCGCTGACGTTCCCGATGTTTTTGCGCACAAACTGCCGTGCTAACCTTCGCGCCCCCAATCGGTCTAAACGACTTACGTCATATTATTTTTATAGCGCTTTACCGTTGGGGTCGCTTTTTTGATATAAAAGTTCCTTCGATTCAGCATCATAAAGCAGACGATCTGCTGGCTCCCCTTTTGCACGGAGGCAAGCATTGATAGAAGTAAAAGATTTAACGAAGTCCTACGGTCAGATCACCGCAGTCGATCACATCTCATTCGGCGTAAATAAAGGCGAAATCCTCGGTTTTCTCGGTCCCAACGGTGCTGGTAAAACCACCACAATGCGCATACTGACCGGGTTTATGCCTGCCACTTCCGGCACCGCCAGCATCGCCGGTTTTGACGTCACAAATGAGTCACTCGAAGTCCGCCGCCACATTGGCTACCTGCCCGAAGCGCCGCCCGTTTACCCTGATATGAGCGTCGAATCCTATCTCGATTTCGTCGCTCGCATTAAGAACGTCCCGACCGAAAAGCGCCGCACGCGCGTTGACGATGCCATGGCCAAAACAAATCTCACCGAGCGCCGCCACGAACTCATCAAACGCCTTTCGCGCGGTTATAAGCAGCGCGTCGGCATCGCCCAGGCGCTCGTGCACGATCCGGACGTCATCATCCTCGACGAGCCAACCGTCGGCCTCGATCCGAAACAGATCATCGAAGTGCGCCACCTGATCAAAAGCCTCGCGGGCGATCACACGATTATCTTGTCCACGCACATCCTGCCCGAAGTGAGCATGACGTGCGATCGCGTCGTCATCATCAATAAAGGTAAAGTTGCCGCCGTTGATACGCCGCAGAATCTCACGTCGCAACTCAAAGGCGGCCTTCGCGTTCGCGTCGAAGCGCGCGCGCCCGAAGCTGCGTTGAAAGATCTGCTCGTGAAGGTCCCCGGCGTAAAGGGCGTCCAGATCGAAGGCGCGCACAACGACGGCCACATGATCGCCATGGTCGAGGGCACGCAGGATAAGGACATCCGCAGCGAAATCGCCGCTGGAATCGTCGGCAAGGGCTGGCCGCTTTACGAATTGCGCGGCGTCAGCATGAGCCTGGAAGACATCTTCCTCCAGCTCACCACCGACGATGCCTCGCACGCGCAGCCGGCAAATTAATCGTCAAGTGTAGGAATAGGGGCGGAGGTAAGAATGCAAGGTTTGTACGCGATTTATCGCAAGGAGTTGAGCCATTATTTCGTATCGCCAATGGCTTACGTCGTAATTGCTATTTTCATTCTGTTTTGCGCGTTCGTCTTCAATTATGACACGCAAGCTGTCATATTCCAGTCCACTCAGGCTCAGATGCAGGGCATGGGCACGCCGATGGACTTGCCCGGCCAGGTGATGCAGGGATTTTTTATGTTCCTCGCCACCATGCTCCTTTTTGTCACGCCGATGCTCACCATGGGTATCTACGCCGAAGAACGCAAGCGTGGCACCATGGAATTGCTCATGACGTCGCCCATCACCGAAATCCAGATCGTACTCGGTAAGTTTTTCGCTGCTTTCACATTGTTTATCGCAATGCTGGTCCCAACGGTCGTCCCGGTCGCCTTTCTTTACTTCACCAGCGACCCGCACTTGCCGGTCCGTATCATCGCGACTGGCTACCTTGGCGCGATTCTCGTCGGAGGCTCTCTCATCGCGCTCGGCACTTTCATTTCTTCGCTGACGGAAAACCAGTTAATTGCCGCCGTGCTCACATTTGCCGTGTTTCTCATCATCTGGATTATAGACATTCTCGGCAGCCCGACCGGCAATTCCGCCACAGTGCTCGGCTATTTCTCCGTCGTGCGCCACTTCCAGGATTTCGCGCGCGGCGTCATTGACACTTCAAGTTTGGTCTACTTCGCCAGCCTAATGGTGTTTTTCGTGTTTCTCACCGTGCGCTCGGTCGATTCGATGCGTTGGCGGCGGGCATAGGGCGCAGAATTCGGCCCTGGAGGGATTAGGAATGAAGCGGAATCTGCAAACAACCGGAGAAGTTACCCTCAGCCTCGGTGCTGCGCTGCTCGTCGCCGGCTACTTGCGCTATTCGATTCAGGGCGATATCGAAAGGCTAAGCAAAATTCTGTTGATCGTCGGCGGAGTAATGTTCGTCGCCGGCCTCGCCATGTGCTATCGCGGCATTATCCGCTTTTTCTCGAAGCGCTCTTCGCAGTTGGGCACTAACACGATGATCCTATCGGTGTCCATCCTCGCAATCCTGGTGGTCGCCAACTATCTCGGTTATCAGTATCACAAGCGTTTTGACCTCACCACCGAGAAACTGTTCACTCTCTCCGACCAGACCAAAAAGATCGTCGGCGGCCTGAAAACTGACGTGAATGTTGTTCGCTTCGCGAAATCTCCAGACTCGACGTACGACGAATTGATGCCCGAATACCACAGTCTCAGCTCCCACCTCAAATTCCAGACCATTGATCCGCAGCAGAAGCCTGACGTAGCCAAAGACTACGGCGCCACCCAAATGGGCGACGTAATCGTCAGCACGGGCGATAAGAAGCAGACCGTGCAAGGAGCCGCCGAAGGCAATTTAACTGAAGAAAATCTCACGAGCGCAATTCTCAAAGTTACCCAGAGCGAAATAAAGACAGCCTGCTTCATCACCGGCCACGGCGAAAAATCCACCGCCGATACGGGCGCCCACGGCTACAGCACTGTCTCAGACGGACTCAAAAAAGAAGGCTATGCCCTTAAAGACGTAAACCTCGTCCAATCCAATGGCGTGCCTACCGATTGCAGCCTTGTCGTTGTTGCCGGCCCGACGAAGCCTTTCTTCCCCCAGGAAGATCAGATGCTCTCCAAATATGTCGGCAACGGCGGCAAAGCGCTCATCATGATCGATCCTCAGACCGATCCGCAGCTGAATGACATACTCACCGCCTGGAATATCAGCCTCGGCAACAACGTCGTCATTGACGCCAGCGGCATCGGTCGGCTCCTCGGCGCAGGCCCTGCAATTCCGCTCGTCGCGGATTACGGCGATAGCCCCATCACCAAAACTCTCGCGCGGCAAATGACGTTCTTTCCGCTGGCACGTACCGTCTCGATTGCGGATAAATCGAAGACCGACCCGCAAGCCGTGGAGTTGCTGAAAACCTCCGCGCAGAGCTTCACCACGCCAAAACTCGCGTCGCAGGTGAAATACGATTCAAAGACCGATCAGCTCGGCCCTCTCTCACTCGGTGTCGCTGCTAGCGGACTCGGCAGCGATTTAAAAGCGCGCCTCGTCGTCATCGGTAATTCTGATTTCGCTTCGAATTCCGGCGTCGGAGGTCCTGGCGACAACAGCGATCTCTTCTACAACACTATCGATTGGCTCGCGCAACAGGAAAACCAAATATCGATCCGCCCGAAAGAGCCGACTGACCGCCACATCAATATGACCGAAGCTCAGAAGAGTGCATTGACATGGCTCGACATTTTCTTGATTCCAGGCCTCATCGTCATCTCCGGTGTCTCCATCTGGTGGAGGCGCCGGTAAACGGATTTAGGCAAGCGGCAGGCAAAGAATGATTAGCAGATCGACCCTCATTGTTCTGATACTCGCAATACTCATCGGTGGTGGCGCGTATTACTACCAGAAGAAGCATTCGACGCCTCCCGCGACCACTGATACGTCTAAGCCCGTCTTCCCGTCGATGCAGTCGGCTGACATTCAATCCATCACGCTCCATCATCTGCCCGCAGGCAAAGACACGACAATCGCACTAAACCGCAGCGGCGACGGCTGGGAAATGAGTCAGCCGCTCAACACGCCCGCGGATACCTCCTCGGTCCAGGGCATCGCTGACGGGCTCGCCGAGGCAAGCTCATCGCAGTCCGAACCGGGAACTCCCGATCGCCTGAAGGCTTACGGCCTCGATCCTGGCGCCATCGCCATCGACTTCACCACGAAAAAAGGAGCGAAGCATTCGGTTTTACTCGGTAATAAAGACTTCACGGGCAATGACATCTACGCGGTCGTCGATTCACAGCAAAAAGTAACTTTGCTTCCCAATTCTCTTCTCGCCAGTGCCGACAAAACTGCCGATGATCTCCGCGACAAGGCGATTCTCCACATCGATACGGATCAGGCTGCTTCCGCCGAATTAAAGAGCTCGTCCGGAGATATCCTGATGAAAAAGACTTCCAGCGGCTGGAGCATGACTAAGCCCGATACCGCCGCAGCGGACTCCGATGCCGTTTCATCGCTTCTCTCCGCCATTTCAACAGGAAAATTCGCTTCAGTCGCTAGCGAAACCTCAGACAATCTTGGCAAATACGGTCTTTCCAATCCAGCCGTCACCCTCACCGTGACCAACGACATCGGGAAATCCGCCACCCTTATTGTCGGAAGTAAAAAAGGTGACGATTATTACGCCCGCGATACATCTCGCCCCACAATTTTCGAAGTCGATGCCGATCTCTACAAAAAACTTGCGCAAACGCCCGGCGAATTGCTGGACAAGGAACCCCTGCACGTCGATGAGTCGGACATAAACGAAATCCAGATTCAGGGTTCTCACGGCAATATCGTTGCCGACCGCAAGTCCGCAGGCAGTGAAGAGTGGGTGATGACACAGCCGGCAGCGCAAAAAGGAAAAAGCGCCAGCGCCTGGAAGGTCTTCAGCGTACTTTCAGGTCTGAAGGCAGACGAGGTAATCGAAAAACCGAACGCCGCTGTGCTCGCCAATCTCGATCACCCCGCATATCAACTCACCCTCGTTGATACCAAAGGAAAGAAGCGCACCCTCAAGGTTTCCAAGGTATCTGGCGATTTTATTTACGCGCAATCCTCCGATGGCCCGGCCGTTTTCAAGCTTAAGAAAGCGAGCCTAAGCGATCTTGATATCTCCCCAGCGGACATGGCCTCCTAAACGCCCGCTAAGCATTGCGCCCGGATGTGTGACATAATCGGACTTCGGACGTCTAATAACGCAACTACGGTCGATTGTTGCCTTGCATTTTCCTGTTTGTCGAGTAGTATACCAACGTATCCCGTCTTTGGGTTCGTTGGGAAATCGGCTGATAATATAGCTAACGACAACCGTTAACTTGCTACTTGCGCGCGCGGAGCGAACTTGCAATATTGCCCGCAGCCATGGGGGGCGAAAAATATCGTGAGTAAGCAGAAAACTGGGAATTCCACCCGTTTCCAGCGGGACCGCAGGCGAAAGCATCGCCACTGGCAAGTCACCGTTTATTACCACGATGGCGAAAAATTCGCGCGCGTCTATATCGACCGCGAGCGCGCAGAGCACTTCGCCGAACGGCAGAAAAAATCACCCATCGTCAAAAGCACGCGCATCGTCGAGGTCGACTGACCTCAGTCCGCCGCGCATGGGATTGGCGCGCGAGCCGCATCATGTTCGCCGCGCCCGCATATGTACGCGTTTGTCCGCAGGCAGTATCCGAGCTTGCTTATTCCTCTAACCCATAGCCACACTTCCAGTATATTCCGGGGCTGTGTCTCTGCTCCCACCATACAGGGAACGGTCCACGTGCGTACTTGTCGCTAAGGGAAGATACAATAATCCCTGTACGTGATCCTATGTAGGCGTTCCTACATTCCTCCCTGTACGGACTCTTACCATTTAGCAAACGGCGAATACGCTGCGTAAATCGCTTTGGAATGTGTTCCATTTCGATTCAAGACGCTGTAAAAGTTAACCAGAGAGAGAACCTAATCCCAAGGAGGGCCGCTTCAATCCTCTTTACCAAGAGCGGCCCTTCTCCTCGGATCGGCGGGCCTTCTCGATCGGCGTATCTGTCGTTACCGCGCCGCTCGCCCGCTAAACGTACAGCAGTACGCAAATTTTCTTCGGAGAACTTAAATGCCACAGTTCGCCGTGATCGCCAGATCGTTTCGCCGCCTGGCCGCATCGGAGCACGCTGGCGATGTTGCTGTCATCCGCATGAATCTCGATCGCCGGCATCAATCGGCTAGGTGCATATTCGAAAAACCAAAAGCCTATTTGATCAGCGCCGCCGACGCGGACGCCGCCATGAGTCTGGTGCAGCGTTTTGCAAACAGCATAGGTTTAGACCTTATCGTTCACCGCGCGGTAGAGGTTTGCGATTCGATCCCGTGCATGGACGAGTTTGCCGAGTTTTCGGCAAAGCGGCAAATGAACTCACGATAAGAGAATTAGGGAAATAATGCTCTCACAACGGACTGTGGCAGCCGGGCAACGCTTTCCCGAAGCGAGGAGAGCGCCGCGATATCCCATCTCCGCTCCGGCTCACGCGATCGAACCCTTGGCCGGGCGCGAAATAGCGGGCTGGGTTTCAATCATTAGCCGCAGCGGCTGCTACTTCCGCACCGTAGACACCCAGCAAGCGGAATCGATATTACAGCTTCGCATCGAGTGGCGCGGATGCGTATTCGAGACATGGGCGCGAACCGTTCATGCCATCGCAGCAGATGGAATGGGGATCGCATTCATCGACACCGAGCCGTCGCAACTCGAGATTCTGGCTCGCTGGATCGCAGACCTCGCAAGACAATCGCCACAGTAAGCCGCGGGAATCCGCGAGTCGCACTCGCACCAAACCGCTCCGCTTCTCTCGCAGCGCCATGAAGCGACCCGCTTTTCAGTTGGGCGCTTTGCTTTTGCCGTTCGCAGCGGCCACGTTTAGCGTGGGCGCCTTTGCCTCTAGTGTTGCCGTGGCAACGCCATCGTTGCGCGCGATTTTTGCGCGCGTTTCTCCGTGGGCGTCTCTGCCTTTGTTTCCGCCGCCTTTGGTGAGATAGGATTTGTGGTCGGGCTCAGCCCAACACATTAGCCCCTTACTGCGAGAAGCTCTCCGCCGAATAGCCCGATTTTTGTGATAAAGTGGACTTTCGCGAAACGCGGGATTCGTATAGTGGTAGTACGCCACCTTGCCAAGGTGGAGGCGAGAGTTCGATTCTCTTATCCCGCTCCAATCTTCCGCGAAATTGCGTGGCGCATGTAGATTTCCTCGACTCTTCTTTTGCCGCATCCCCAAGGCGGATCTAAGTGATTTGCGAGCCTGCAGCCGCGTTGCGATTTTTTTGCCCTTCACTTCCGCACGCCAATCTTGGATACTCTTCGCGAGCATGTCTGCCGTCTATGTTGTCGTGGGAAGTCTTCGAGAGCCGAAGCTCAACGCCGTTCGCGCCGCCCTCAACGCCTGCCGCCCTTGGCTTTATGCCGATAGCCCTGTCGAGATCATAGGCATTGACGTGCCGAGTGACGTTCGGTCGACTCCGCTCTCGCGCGCGGAGACGATGCGGGGCGCTCGAAATCGTGCCCAATCCCTGCAAAACATTGCCAAACAACGGAATGAGTCATGGCAATTTTTCATAGGACTTGAAGGCGGCCTCGATGTCGTCAGTTTGTATAGCGAACGTCGCGTTTTCCTCGAAAGTTGGGTTTACGTCGCCGATCAGGAGGGGGTCGGATATTACGGCCAATCGGGCGCCATTGCCTTGCCCGAAGTCCTTGCTACGCGAGTAGTGGATGACGGAGTGGATCTTTCTGACGCCATCGACGCTTATGCCGGCGCTCAGGGCATCCGCGACCACCTCGGCGCTTGGGGCGTTCTCACGCGCGGCCTGATCACCCGCGAAGAAGCATTCCGGATCGCGACAATTAATGCCCTCTCCCCATTTTTCAGAACCCAATCGTCAGCCGCGGCAAACGCCTGACGCTCCATCCCTAACGCTCTTTTTTAAAGGCGGCAACTATGTCGCTTTTGGCATCTTGTCGCCATTTAATGCGCTTTAAGCGCCTTTTTGCGTCATACCGGTTGTCGCAAATGCTGCAAGTGATGCCATACCACCTGCCGCTAATCCAACTAAGTCTTGCGTTCACCGCATCGAAGATGCTAACACTAATTATCCCCAGCCTGAGTCGGTGTAAATATGGGTTTACACACCGGCATCCATTAACGCAAAGTAAGATAAGGCAGTTGAAGTCTTTGGCTTGGGAGACAGTCGATGAGATTCTTCGGATTCCTTCTCGCGGGCGTCCTGCTCGCAGGATCCAGCGCCATTGCACAAGTTAGTTCTTCCCCTTCACTTTTGAACTCGACCACGACCACAAACCTGGCGGTCAACACTTCCTCGGCAACTGCTCAGCCTGTCTCATTCCGGTTGTCGGCGAAGCCAGCTCCTCGGCCGCAGGTCCCGGTGATCGGCGTCTACGAACGCTATGCCTTTCAAGCATATGTGGGCTATACGTTCATGCGCTTCTACGAAGTCCCGCACCAGATATATAGCCTCAACGGTTTCGATACCTCGATCAGCTATTATCCCGGGGCGGGTAGGATAGGTGCAGATGGTGAATTTCTGGGCGCCTTCGGTCATCAGGGCGGCTTCAGATCGAAGCTTCCCGTTGCCCTAGGTGGCGTCAGAGCGCGCTGGGCAGCCCCGCGCGGCCTCGAGGTTTGGGCGCATGGGCTGGCGGGACGGGCGCACTATGTGCCGCAGACGGCGTTTGGGCCGCAAGGGGCTTTCGCATACGAAGTCGGGCTTGGTGTAGATGCGTCGGGAAATCGGCAACGGATCGCCTACCGCCTCGAGGTGGATATGGTCGGGACTAAGTTCTTTCATACCTACCAGTTAAGCCCTAAGGCATCGATTGGAGTCGTGTTTAAGTTCTAGCATTTGCACCTAGGATATTTTTAAGCTATTTGAGGAAGGCGGCCATGCCTTCAGACAAAAACAAATCGGCAACAAAAGAATCCGAAAAGATCGCGAACCCCGCAACCTCTTCCGAAAAATGCACTTGCGATGCCGTGGAAGAGGCTTCCCAGGAATCGTTTCCAGCAAGCGATCCTCCTGCATGGACCACAGGGCCGAGCGAAGCCGAGCGCGAAAGCGCTAAGCCTTGAATAGCTCGCCTGATCGTTCTCTGTACTTCTTACGTGCCCCAATTGCCGCATTGTCGACAGGGAGACTGTCGATATGTGTCCCTTAAAAGTGGCTTAAAGCGCCAAGAATTCCCGCATTTGGCACCTTAAAACGTCATAAAAGTCGTTAAAAAAGCAGGGCTCTCTTTTTCCGCTGTTTGCCTCTATCAGTGGCCCAGGAAGGTCTCTAGTTTTTCCACGTCGGGCTCGGCGAGGTCCATATAGTGCTTGGCCTGGGCGGGGTCATGGGCCTGAAGGGCGTTCTCCGCTTTGGACAGGTTCGCCTCCATGCGCTGCTCGGCTGCCGTCATGTCGCCACGAAGGCTGAGGCCCTGGGCGGCCTGCTGCTTGCGCATACCATCGAGGCTGGCGGTGACCGCTGTGGCGCGGCTGGAGACCTGATCGAGCTGCGTCTCCGCCTGCTGCAGTGAGGCTGCGCTCGCTGGCGCAGGCGCGGAATTCGCGCCCGGATTGCTCGGGGCATTTGCCTGAGCAGGCGCGCCGGACGATACCGGGGCGGACGCAGATGCTGCTGCTGTTGCCGTTTGCGTTTGCGCCCCATCCTGCGCAGTTGCGGGCGCAGTTACGGGCGCGGACGTAGCAGTGGACTGAGCCGAATTGGTGCGCGGTGGGACGTAAATCGTTTGCGCCGGTGCAGATGAAGCTGAGGATTGTTGCCCCGCGCCGTTTCTCGGCGGCACGTTGATGTGTTGCGGCGGCGAAGTTGAAGCGTTTGAAGAGGATGCGGCGTGCGAGCTTGCAGCTGGCTCTGAATTGGATGCGGATGACAGTGCGGCGCTGCCGGACGACGTATCGGCGGGCGTGTTCGAGCTACTTGATGGAGCTGGCGACGAATTGTTCGCAGAATCCGAGGTGCTTGCCGCAGGCTGTGCCGCGCTGCTGCTCTCCTTTGACTCAGATGGTGAAGATGCCGACGCCGGTGCAACTTCGGAATCTTGCGACGCGTTGGCTTGTTGCGCCGCTTGCGTTTTCAGATGACGCGGAAGATAGAAACCTGCTGCGACCATCGCGAAGAGAACGATCAACGCCCCGAGTGCAATGTAAAAGCCGCGGTAACTGTTTTGATGAACTGCGGCCGGTGGCGGCGCTTGCACCTTTGACGGAACAGGTGTGGCCGCTCGCGCGGAAGATGCTGCGGCGGCGGACGCCTGCGGCGTGGCTGCTGCTGTGAATTGCGTCGCCTGAAATGAAGTCGCATTGCCTGCCGCGACTGAGGTTTCGCCGAAAGCAGGCGGCAGCATTACCGTGGGATCAGCAACGGGCGCAACAGTTGCGACGGGCACAGTAGTCGCGGCGTCCGGAAAGACGCTGGCAATCGCGCGCGAAAAGGCGTCGGCGGATTGGAATCGCTTCCCGGGATCTTTTGCCACTGACATCAAAATCAAATCGCTGATTGCCGCGGGAAGATCGGGACGAAGCTCGATGGGCGGCTTTGGCATGGTTTCAAGATGCGCGCGCATGATCGAAAAGCCCGTGTCTCCCACGAACGGACGCTGGCCGGTGATCAGTTCGTAGAGAGATACGCCAACCGAATACAAATCCGAACGCGGATCGACGTGCTCGCCTTTTACCTGCTCGGGAGACATATACGCGATCGAGCCTACCGTGGAATTCGTGGACGTGATCGCCACGTCGCCGTCCTGGCGCGCGATGCCGAAATCCATCAGCTTCACGACGCCCTTGGGCGTGAGCATCATGTTGGCGGGCTTAATATCACGATGAATGATTTTTTGCGAATGCGCGTAGCTGAGCGCGGAGAGCACCTGCTGGATGTACCCTAGCGAGCGTCCGTATGGCAGGCCGCCTTCCTGGATGCGCGCGGCAAGAGTGGTGCCCTCGACGAATTCCATGATCATGACGAGCTGATTATCGATCGTGAGCGCCGTTCGCAATTCGGCGATATTCGGATGATGCAGTCCGGCAAGGACCTTGATCTCGCGGATGAAACGATCGGCGAGCATTTTCTGATCGCCAAGATTCGGGAGCAGGACTTTCATCGCCTCGATTCGGTCCGAGAGAACATTGCGGACTTTGTAAACCTGTCCCATGCCGCCTACACCAAGCAATGCGAGAACTTCGTAATCGCCCTTGCGGGTCCCGACGATTTCCTGGGTCATATGGACTCCCTATGCGGCGTGAAAGTGGGGAGGATTATAGTCCTTTTTTGCCACGGAGACACAGAGGCACGGGCTGGTGGTCATTCCCAAAGGATAGCGCAGTTAAGGATGGAGGCTGTGATTCGCCGCGAACAGAGGATAGTGTGAAGTGGCGCGAACGTGCGACGTTATGTTTTGATTGAGCGGCGTTTGCCGACTACGCGAAAACTAGACGGCCTTTTGGAACAGGGACGGTGCGTCCTAGCTCCTTGGCCGTCTCGATCCACTCTTTTATCGCGACCTCAGCGTTGGCTAGAGCTTCAGCGCGCGTTTTTCCATCGGCGGCACACCCGGCAAGTTCGGGAACCTCAGCAATAAAGGCTTCGTCCGCTGTGCTCCAATAAATGATCACTTCATATTTATGCATCTGCATCTCCAGCCAAACGATAGGCGATTATAACATCCCGAACCTGCTTTACCTGATATGGCTTGCACTTTGATCTCCAGCCGGACATTGTAAACTGTCCAATGCCACGCACAGGGAGCAAGCGCGAGAATTTCGTCGGGGTCCGCAAGGGGAATTTACGGTGAAGATAGAGACGATCATATAAAGGTTTTTCTAATAGAAATATCCTACAGTATTATAGTTGGCAATTCTCCTTGACATTTATTCCTTACGGGAGTAGTGACTATTTCTATCGACGATTCCGCAGGTCCGAGGAGGCGTCATGAATTATCTCGGGAGACGCGGGTTCCTTCAATCTCTAAGTACATTCCCGGTCGCCTCGGCGTGGAAGGAAGCATTAGGCTCGCCGAGCAATAGCCCTAAACAATCAAGAGCGGATATCCTGGATGATCGTGGCCCCCACGTGGGAGAGCGAGTATCTCACCGTGGAAATGCTGAGACTTTTAAATACGGCGCAGAAGTGGACTTTCGATACGACCAAGCGCTTCGCGTCGTTCGAGGATTGGCCAGCTTGCGAAGGGCTCACGATGATCCGAAATAAGCCCCAAGCGTACGCACGCTTCGGAAGAGTCTGGCCGCATATAATGAGTGACGGCACTCTTGATCTGCCCGGATCAGTTACTTGGTTACGAACGAACAGCGACAAGTCCAGGTATTCGGTCCTCATTTCAGTGCAAGGGGTAGCTAACTTCGCATTTGCGAGCTGTGAGAACGGCATAATATTGCAAGGTCAACCGCTTCAAAGTTGGCGCGATGAGTATACATCGGATCCGAGAATACTGTTACGAACGGTCGCCCGATAGGATCACCTAAAAGCGATAGTGCAGAGTGGCGGCGAGCGCCATTTACGGCTGGTAGCATTATGCTCACTCGTTTCTTTTTGGCCGCTCCTCGCCCACAACTGCCGCCAGCTGGCGGGTGCGTTTGCTGTCCAGACTTCCCTGCCAACTGCTTTAACGGCGACTGTACCTGTAATATTGACTGCACAGACCCTAGTAATCCCGCTTGCTGTGTTGATATAGGGTGCCAGTCTTGCATCTGGTGCGTGCCATTCACGAGATGTGAATGCTGGATGTGCGATGATAACTTCAACGATAATTGCAACTCACACTGTCAGTGTGTGCGGTGACGGAGTTGACGATGATTCTAATAATGATTGGATTGTACGCTCCGGCAAGTTTAGCGAGTGTTTTGGCAGCGGTGGGCATCGGCCTACTCATTGCGTCGTCTGGTTTGGTGAAGATATTCCGGCCAGGACAATTCGTTGCGGCGTTAAGGGATTACCGTCTCGTTCCTTCCCGCATATTTCCGTTCGTTGCGATTGCATTACCCGTTCTGGAGTTCTCTGCTGGATTGGCAATTTTGGTGGATAGAGAAAGTCCTGTTGCCGCCGGGACTGGTGCAATCCTGCTCCTAGCCTTTGCTGGAGCAATGGCAATCAACCTCATGCGGGGCCGTAGGCCGTCGTGCGGCTGCGAAATTAGAAAACACCCCGTATCTTGGCTCTTAGTGTTGCGTAATGTGGTATTCGCCGGCCTAGCGTTTGGTGGTACAGCTGATGGCCTACGTATAGCCTCGATCATGATGTTGATCGGCTTAGTTGGCTTCATCGGTATCGCCATTTTAGAATGGCTGACTCCGAGGCAATCCGCGTCGCGAGCAGCCTGACAGTGTGCGTAGGAGGTCCTATGTCTTGGAAACCTATTGCGGCTTCTTCGCTGCTTGCGGTATTTATCTTTCTTGTGCGTCCAACAATCGCAACTCAAGGTCAAGCTCCAAGTACAGTTGCACAGGGGGACCGGACGGTGGTCGCGCTGCTCCGCCTAGTAAATACGTCGGAACTCACGTACAAAGGACAGCAATCGGGGAGATTCGCGCCGTGGGATGACCTCGTTGGAAGCGCCCAATTCAGAAAAGTCTTAGACGAACAAGGTGAGCATATGGGCGCGGACTTACGAAATGCACAGTTTAGTGATCCGGCGAACATTATGAGAGGTTGGAGTCTGCGGCTCTTTGTTTCACAGGATTTTCAGCACTATGTCGTTACAGTAGCTGGTGCAACTAGTAGTCCATGCTCCCCAATGTTTTTAACCGATGACCAAGGATTGATACGGCGTGCTCAGACGATTGGTTGCGGAAAGCCCTGATAACTGCCTCTTTATCAATCCCTTGTGGGCTGTTTTAGCCTTTGGTTACTCTGCGACATCAGCGGTCTTTGTAATGAACCGCGAGCCTCCTATTGGGGTGATATGTCCTGCGGCATTCGTCCGTTAATTTTTCATGGGCAAGTCGCGCTTTTCCGTGTAACCCGGCGGCGCCAAAGCAGAGTAGACATTAGGGCATCAATCGTCTCGCTCGAAATGCACCGCTGACATACGCCGAAAGTAGCGACGACCCATTCGCGGTGTACGTGTCTGTTGATGTATGGATGACCTCTACGCGGAGCAAAATTAAAGGCGGCCGCTTGTATCTTGAGTTTGAGCGAGACTTGCTAGGGCAAGTTGCGAGCGGGTGCGGCGGGACGGCGAAACAGATTGGATAAAGCGGACCAGATCGCGCGAATCGTGACGACGATTACGGCCAGAGCGATGAGGACGATCGCGGCCGCGATGTAAGGATGATGCGTGGCGAACCAGGTGAGGAAGACGACGGCGGCATCCTCACTGAGGCTGAGCGCAAAATTAGAGGCGGGCTCCGGTGAAGGAGTGATGGCGACGCGTGCCGCTGTTTTGCCTCCATGCGCGGCAAGTGCAATGAGTCCGCCGAGCAACGTGGCTACGAGCCTTTCGCCTCCGGGAAGCGACGGCGTGGCCGCGTAGGCGATGAAAGCGGCGACCGGGACGCGTACGAATGTGTGCACGGCGTTCCACAGCAGGTCAAAGACCGGAATCTTGTCGCCGATGAATTCGGCCGCGAAGAGAACGCAGCAGGCACCGATCACGTACCAATCCGCCACAAAGTGCAACTGGGAAGGCAGCGCCAAAGCTCCCGTGTGCGCGAGCAACCCAAGCATTGCGACTGTCGCGTAGACGTTCAATCCTGCTGAGAAGCACACCACAATGAGGAAGGCGGGCCATTCGCGAGCGGGTAAAACGGGCAAAGCCCATACGAGATTGGCCAAAGTAAAATCTCCGATACGCAAGTGTACGCCCGGAGGCGTTCAGCGAGCGAAATCTTGGTTTGCGGTTCATTGCCGAATCGTAAAATGGCACTAATAGGACATTACAAGACAAATCGGGACGCCGCCGAGACGGCGGCGCTACAAAATAAAAGCGCCCGCCCAAAAGGCGGCCGCTACGAGACCACACAGCAAGAGCGCCTAAACTACAAGTCGGCTGGTACCATAAGCAAACCTACGGCAAAGTCGCGCGCTAACACCGCCCGCGCGCAATGGTGGCCGTTCAACATTTAATCCGAGGACAGTACGTGTTTAAGCGACGACTACGAAGCACTGAGGTGAACTAGTTTGGCAATTCGCCGGGCTCTGCGATGAGCTGGACTAGTCTTTCGATGCCTTCGCGTTTGCTGACCACCGCATCGACGCCGATGGAGGAGGCGAGTTGATGGCCTATCAGGTCGGAATAGAACGAATACAGAATGATTTTCATTTTTGGGTTAAGACGGTGCAATAACGGCGCAACTTCCGCTCCATTCATCCGCGGCATAGAGAGGTCCAGCACCACTACGTCCGGTTGCAACTGCTTGGCCTTTTCGATGCAATCGACTCCATCGACAGCTTCGCCGCAGACATGAAACTGCCCTACCCTATCAAACAACGAACGCAGGGCGGTGCGAATGGAAGCACTGTCGTCAACAATGAGAACACGCTTCATACAAGGATAATGTTAGGTGGAGCCGGTGTGCGGCAGAATCGGGCGGCTGATGTAGCCGTGCGGTCTCTATCTTGCAAGCACGTCTCAGGTAAAAGGCCTCCGGTATCTCACTGAGTTACCACGTACAGTTGGAGTTGTCGCGGTTTTGCGTGGATGCGGGCTTGGTCGCGCCACGGCGCAAAGGCACCTGACCAAACCACGACTACGGGCGAAACGAAGGCCGAAGGCAAAGGCTGCGAGATCGAGGCTTGCGCGTGTACAATGGCGCGCATTGGGTGGGCGCGCATCGAGGGAGCCTATGGGCGAACCGGGCAAGTATTACGTGGCGGTGATTGGCGCGGCCACGTCAGGGTCGGTGGCGGCGGAGCTGCTGGCGGAAAAAGGCATTCATGTCGCGGTGATCGAACAGAACAACCGGCCCTACGGAAAAATCGAGGACGGGCTTCCCCGCTGGCACGCGCAACAACGTAAGCAGGAATACGCGTTGATCGATGCGCGGCTGAAGAAGCCAAATGTGCGCTACCTGCCGACGACGAAGGTGGGGCGCGAAATCGAGTTTCACGATTTCTGCAACAAATGGGGATTTTCCGCGGTGATCCTGGCGAACGGCGCGTGGCGCGACCGCGATATCGGTGTGCCGGGCGCGGAAAAGTTCATCGAAAAAGGCCTGCTTTACCAAAACGCGTTTATCTACTGGTATAACCACAAAAACGAAAAGAGCTATAACGGGCCGCGTTACGACGCGCCGGATGGGACGCTCGTTGTGGGCGGCGGGCTCGCATCGATCGACGTGGTGAAAATTCTGCAGCTCGAAAATTACGAGCGGGCGCTTGCCGCGCGCGGCATTCATGTGGAGATGCACGAACTGGAGAAAAAAGGTATCCCCGCGATTTGCAAAGTTCACGGGATCGATCCGCAGTCGCTCGGCGTGCAGGGATGCCTGCTGATTTACCGGCGGCGGGAGCAGGATATGCCGCTCGCGCAGCCTCCGGACAACGCCACGGAGGATCAGATCGCAAAAACGGAGCAAGTGCGATTGAAACTACTGCGGCTGGCGCGAGAAAAATTCTTGTTTCGCGTGCAGGACTGCACGATGGTAACGAGCGTCGTCGAGGAGAACGGGCGAATGGTGGGGCTGCGCATTGCGCGGACGAAAGTGGAAGGACGCAAGGCAGAGCCGATTCCCGGCTCGGAACACGAGCTGCGCGCGCCGCTCGTGATTTCATCAATTGGATCCGTGCCGGAGGCGCTGCCGGGCGTCGCGATGAAGGGCGAGTATTACACGTTTGCCGGCGAGGAGATTCCCCGCTACACCGGCTGCGAACGCGTCTTCGGCGTGGGAAACGTGGTGACGGGACAAGGAAACATTCGTGTGTCGCTGGTGCACAGCCAGAGAGTGACGGCGCACCTGATCGAAAATTATCTCGATGTGGGAGCGAGCGATGGAAACCTTGCGCCGTTCTATGAAGCCGCCGAGGCGAAGGCAGCCGCGCAGACCGAGTCGATGATCGAACAAATTATGGAGCTGCCGACACTTTCGCGCGAGCAGATCGCCGCGATTGACGCGCGAATTGAGAAGCGGCAGAGAGCGATCGGCTACGCAGATTACGATTCGTGGATCGCGAAAGTTACTCCGTCCGACCTTGAATGAACAGGCGTATGATGCCGTTGGCTCGAAGCTGGCTGCGGATTCATTTCGGCGAGAGGGTGACGATATGAAAGAGAAGAAACAAGCAGGCGGCAATTCATCGAACAAGAAGCTGAGCCGCAGAACCATGATGCGGGGTGCGGCGGCGTTAGCGGGTGGCACGGCGGCGACTGTGCTCGCACCTGCCGTCTCGATGTTGGCGCCGGAGGTTCACGCTGCGCCTAAGTCCATGGCTGGTGGCGAAACGATTGTCACTGCTTCGCCGAAGAAAAATATCGTCGAGACGGACAGCGGGAAAGTGTTCGGGTTCGTCAGCAATGGGATCGTGACGTTTAAGGGGATGCCTTATGGCGCGTCCACTGCGGGCAAAAATCGGTTTATGCCGCCGGCGAAGCCCGAGCCGTGGGCGGGAGTGCGCAGCGCGCTGTATTGGGGGCCGGTGAGTCCGCAGAATTACACGAGCACGTTCGATGGGCGGCGCAACGGATGGAATCATGACGATGAGTCGTTCATGTTTGAGTGGGAGGATGGACAGCCTTCGGAAGACTGCTTGCGGATCAACGTCTGGACGCCGTCGATAAATGACAATAAGAAGCGACCGGTGCTGATGTGGATTCACGGTGGCGGCTTTACGAGCGGCTCGGACAATGAGTTGCGGATGTATGACGGTGAAAGCCTCGCGCGACGCGGCGACGTGGTGATGGTCAGCGTGAATCACCGGCTCGGCGTGCTGGGGTACATGAATCTGATCGAATACGGCGAGCAATACGCGAGTTCGCCGAACGTGGGAATGATGGATTTGGTCGCCGCGTTGGAATGGGTGAAGACGAATATTTCGAACTTTGGCGGAGATCCAAACAGCGTGCTGATTTTCGGGCAGTCCGGTGGGGGCGGCAAAGTTTCGGCGCTGATGGGAATGCCTTCGGCGGAGGGACTGTTCCATCGCGCCGTTGTGGAGAGTGGAGCGAGCCTGCGGCAGAGCACGCTCGACCGGTCGGCTCAGACGGCGGCTGGAGTGATCGCAGAGCTCGGGTTGAGCAAAGACAGCATCTCGAAGATTCACGATTTGCCCGATCATGCGATCGTGCAAGCCGCGTTTGATGCGGGACGAAGGGCATCTGCTGCGGCGCGTGGACGCGGGCGCGGTCCTGGAGGTGGAGGCGGGGCTTGGGGACCCGTTGTCGACGGGAAAGTGCTGCCGCGGAATTCGTTCGATCCCGATGCGCCGTCGTATGCGGCGAAGGTTCCTCTCATTGTGGGCAGCGTGCTCAACGAAATGGCGAACGCCGTTCAGATGGGCGATGCGTCCGTGGATGCATGGAGCATGGATGAAATGAAGAGTCGGCTTTCCGCGCAGCGCGGGCAGGAAAAATCCGAGCATCTGATTGCCGTGTTCCAAAAGCTGCATCCAACCGCGACGCCGTTTGAAATTTATTCGCGGATCAGCGGGATGAGCGGACGTGTGGGTGCGTTGACAATGGCGCAGCGTAAAGCGGCTCAAGGCACGGCGCCGGCATACAACTACTGGTTCCAGTGGCAATCGCCCATCCTGGACGGCAGAGGGCGGGCGTTTCACTGCTCGGAGTTGCCGTTCGTTTTCTACAACACGGAGCGTTGCGCGCGGATGACGGGCAATACGCCCGAAGCGCGGGACCTCGCGGCACGAGTTTCGGATGCGTGGGTGAGTTTCGCGCGCAAGGGAGATCCGAACCATCCGGGTTTGCCAGCATGGCCGAAGTACAATGCGGAGATAGTACCGACGATGGTGTTCGATACGAAATGCGCCGCCGTGGATGACCCGGACGGCGAAGGCAGGAAGGCCGTGATGGAAGCGACGGCAACCGCCTAAACTATAGAAGGTGTGCGGCGCGGATCGACTGGAGAAGCGTGCCGCTATACGGTTCGCAGCCAGTTAACAGGTTACTTGCGCGAAGTGCGATCTCGGCCCGCTTTCATAGGGCTGTTTCGCAGCCTAGTTGCAGTCCCAAATAGCGCGGCCACAAAGATGTCGCATATCGGAGGCATAGGTTCGAGCAGGGCTCGGCGCTCCCATCAGCTCGAATCCAGTCACCGAGCCCAAACATACGGCCGACTTTTCGGGAGAGAAACGGATGCCGGCCGCTGTGTGAATACCGCGTTGTCCACACTCCCCGGTTTGTTACTGCGTATAATCTGAAGCGTACTGCTTCTGAGCGGACGTGAAGGCAAGCTGACCGCGTGGAAATCGAAAAGCCTGAATGGCTTTTACCAATGGAGACGCTATTCGACACTCTGAACGAGGGTGTGCTCGTGGCGGACGATTGTAATCATATTCTCTATATCAACTCTTGCCTCTCAGAGATGCTTGACAATCCTGCGAGCGAAGTGGTGGGACGCACCGCTGCGCACTTCTACTCCCAAGATGAATACAATGTGATCCTGACGCAGCAGGCACGGAATCTAGAGCAGAATCGGTTCGAATTCGTATTGCCTCGGCGTGACGGTGCGCGCATGCCGGTGGTCGTGAGCGTTCGCAGGCTTGAGGATCCGGACGGACGCGAGTTTGCGATTATCACCTTCACCGATATTTCCGAGCAGAAGCGCGCCGAGGCCGCGCTGCGCGAAGCCAACGCTTTGCTCGGAAAGCGGCATGAGGAAATCGAGGAAGATCTAACGCTGGCGGCGCGTGTGCAGCAGAGCCTCGCACCCGATTCGCTTGTGTGGGGCGGAACGAGGGTTGAAGGATATTTCCAGCCAGTGCGAACGATAGGCGGCGACTTTGGCCTTGTAAGCCCCATTAACGGCCGACTCAATCTTCTGGTGTGCGATGTCTCGGGGCATGGGATAGGTTCGGCGCTGCTTGCGAACCGTATCTACACCGAGACGATGTTTCTGCTGCAGGCGAATTCTCCGCTAGATGACATGCTGCGCGATCTTAATAGATTTTTTCTGGAGACGATCGGCAGGGCCGTGTTTTTCTTCACGATTGCGGCCATTCGAGTCGACTACGGCGGCCGACGAATGCAATTCGCGGGCGCCGGGCATCCGCCGGCATTGCTCGTTTCGCCGGGAAAAGAACCGGAGCGGATCGAATCCCGGAGCACGCTCCTGGGCGCGCTTGGAAATGCCGTGAGCAATGAGGCTGTGATCGACGTCGAGCTTGCACCGGGAGACCGGGTGGTGCTCTACACAGATGGCATTACGGATGTCTTCGATTCGCGCGGCGAGATGTTGGGGGTGGAAGGGGTGCAGAAATTCGTGCGGGAAACGTCTTCACTGCCGTTGGCTGAGATGAAGCAAGAGATTCTGGATCGCGTGGCCCAATGGCGCGAAGGGCCGCCGACGGACGATATATCTATGGTGTTGTTGGAAGTGACTTAATGTGCGGGGGAGGGGCGGCTGGCGAAATAACGGCCGAGGCTCGCGGTTAGCTGCTCCATTCCACCTTTGACGTTTGCGTCGAGAGCCCCAATAACATCGAGGACTTTTTTGCCCTGGACCGCCTGATCGTGCGTGTAAGAATCGCTCCAAAGAACCACGGCTGACTTTGGGTCGTAGAGCTCCAGACGCAGCGAGAATCGAGCCGCGAGCTCCGCCTTATCGATTTCATCGAGTGCATCGAGCTGGGCTCGGACGATGTAGTCTCCCCGCAGATTGCTCGCCACAGGATCGACCGAGCGATACTGCTTCGTCGCGCGCAAGGATGCGACCAAGCTTTTCTGAATCATGTCGACGGCAGGCTCGCTCCAGCGTTGATATTCGTATGTTCCGAGCTCCAAATTGTTGGTCCGATAGACGAGGCGGCTGTCCCGGTAGAGATGCCCAGCGGCAACACGCGCGACGAGCAACGAAACTGGGAATTGAGAAGGCCCATCCTGGGGCGGTTCTTCTGGAACATTCAGCGCATAGTATTTGATCGGACGCGCGGCTCCGCAAGACGCGGAAAAGACCGCGATCAAGAAAATCAGAAATGCATCTCGCATTTTTTCGCTGGCTCGAATACTCATTGGGGCAGTGGGTCTCCGGGCTTTCTTGGTTTCGGACCGGATGATCGGATCAAAGTAGTCGGATGCGTCTTGATTTCCTCCGTAAAGGAATTCAAATTCTCGGTAATGCGCTGGAGATTGTCCAGAATTTCGTCAAGATTCTCGGCGTTAGTATTCGCGGTGCGATTGAGCTGGTCCGCGAGAGTAGCGGTGGAACCGAGAGTCTGACGCAGGCTCGCGACGGCCTGATGGATGTCTGGACGGTCCTCACCAATCGTCGCGTCGAGATGGGTCAGCGTGTCGTTCGCTTGAGACACTGCTTTCTGGAAACTATCGATCAACGGGCCTAATTTTTCGGAGTCCTGGCTGACGTTGTGAAGTGTATCGCGGATTTCAGGCCGGTTTTCGTCGAGCATTCCGCGGACATTGCCGAGACTTGCGGAAATGTTCGCGCGGTTTTGCGCATTTAACAGATCGTCGACGCGGTTCAGCGTTCCTTTGAGCTCCACAACGCGATTGTTCAGGTTTCGAACGAGATCATTGGCGCTTGGGCCAAGATCGGAGATGACCGAGAGAACATCCGCGAAACCAACGTACTCAATGGACTGCAACTGCGCATGCGGCACCGCTTTGCGCGAGCCGGCCAAGCCGGGCACAATCCCCAAGTAGTTATCTGCGAGCGGGCTGGTGCTGGTGATCAAAGCTTTGCTATCGACTTTTACCGGTACGTCCGGATGGACGACAAAATCAATCTCCATGCGCGTGGAGTCTTGAGGATCGCTCTTGACGCTATGCACGCGTCCAATGGGCGGTCCGCCCGCATAGCGTACTAGCGAGCCGGGCTCAAGCCCCCCGGCGTTCTTGAAGTAGGCGCGATATGGCGTGTCGCCGCTGTTGAAGGTACCGGAGAGAAGAAAAACAGTCGTAACGAGCACAACTATAGCGATCAGGACGAAGAGTCCGACGAGCGCTTGTTCGCGTCTTGAATCCATCGCCTTGACCTCAACGCCGGGGCGGAGGCATCTCTCCTGTCAGCATCTGCAAATAATCGATTTCGCCGTCGATTTCAGGTTCTGGAACACGATCAAGAAACTGCCGCACGCGGGAATTGGTGCTGGCGCGCAATTCCGCCGGCGTTCCGGTTGCTGCAATATTTCCTTTGTCGATCAATATCATACGATC
The DNA here is from genome assembly GCA_035279845.1 of Candidatus Acidiferrales bacterium. Lineage (GTDB taxonomy): Bacteria > Acidobacteriota > Terriglobia > Acidiferrales > UBA7541 > Palsa-295. Next base: position 59,203 of record DATEGW010000167.1, read on the forward strand.
AGCGATCAAAAATGCGCTGGCCAATTCGTGAGTGACGACGAGCATGGTAATTTGAAACGTATTCTTCAGTCTCAAGATCAACTCGTCGATGCCGGCAGCGATAATCGGATCAAGGCCGGCGGAGGGTTCGTCGAAAAACAGGATTTCCGGATCCATCGCCAGCGCTCTGGCTATAGCCGCTCTTTTTTTCATCCCGCCGCTAAGTTGTGCGGGAATGTAATTTTCAAAACCCGCAAGGCCGACCTGATCAAGCTTGAGGCGGACCATGATTTCGATCGTGGAGGGATCGAGCTTGGTATTTTCCAGGAGCGGAAGCGCAACGTTTTCCCCAACCGTCATCGATCCGAACAGAGCCCCGCTCTGAAATGACATTGCCATTTTCATCCGTAATGCATCGCGTTCACGCTCGGAGATGGTGATGAAGTTGCGGCCACGAATCCATATTTCTCCTCCGACTGGGCGCTCAAGACCGGCAAGGGCGCGGAGCAGCGTGCTCTTGCCGGATCCGGACCCTCCAAGAATCACCAGGGTTTCTCCGGCACGCACATTGAAGTTGATGCCGTGGAGGATCTCGCGGTCGCCATAATTCACGCGGAGATTGCGAACGGAGATCGCAATGTCTGCATCAGGAGCATCGGAGTTGGGCAAAGGGGCTTTCAAGGTCATGGCTCACTATTATGATTCATCGTCATCGTTCAACGTGGCGCGGTGAAATAAAAAAGCGCCGTGAAAATCAGATCGACGGAAATGACAAGGAAGATCGATTTCACCACCGCGGACGTTGTCGCCCGGCCCACCTCCTCGGGACTGAGCTTCGCGGAAAGGCCTTCCTGGCAGCCGACCGCTGTGATCACAAACCCAAAGAGCAGGCTCTTGATGAGGCCCGTAACAATGTCGCGCAACACGAGCGCCTGCAGCGTCGCCTGGAAATAGGTGGTCCAGGTGAAACCGGCAAATAGAACGCCGAAGGCCCCTCCTCCGCAAACGCCCACAAGATCAGCCCAGATCGTGAGACAGGGCATCATGATGGCCATAGCCAGAAATTTCGGCGCAACCAGGAAATGCACGGGATCAAGGGCCATCGTCTCAAGCGCGTCTAGCTCTTCATTGACCTTCATCGTGCCGATTTCGGCGGCAAACGCCGAGCCCGAGCGGCCGATCACGATGATCGCGGTCATGAGAGGGCCGAGTTCACGCGTCAGGATAATTGCAACGGCGGCCGCGATCAGTTGCATCGCGCCGAGTCTGCGGAGCTGATAAGCACCCTGCAATGCGAGGATCGTTCCGACAAAGAACGAAATCAGCGAAACGATCGGAACAGCTCCTACGCCGATCGTCATCGCCTGGTGGATGGAGCGACCCAAGCGGAGTCTGCGACCGCGGAATGGATCAATGAAGATGGCGCGGGCGGATCCGAACACGAGGCCAGACAAGTTTCCCACGTAAGCCAATCCCGTGACCGTCGACTCGCCGATTGTTTCTATGAACATAAATGGAGGGAATGATACGGCAAAAGTGTCTGCATGCTGCGACGGGCCTTATCCGCCGCTGGGCTCTTCCGCGCTCAAGGCTTGCTGCTCGTCGTCATGGATCTCGAAAACTTTGGTCAGGCGCGTGAGTTCCAAAACCTGGCGCGCAACCTTGCCGAGACCACAAAGCGCAAAGCGGCTCTTGAGATCGCGCGAAACACGAAGAGCTTCAACAAGAGAAGCAACGCCGGCACTATCGATATAGCGTACGCCACTCATGTTGACGATTACTCGGTGCGATTGCTTGTCGCGAAACTGGTCGAGCAGTACCTTGCGCACCTGGGGGGTTGTGCGCATGGTGATGTCGCCGTTCAACTCGACTATGCTGGTGCCGTCCGATGTTCGAACCGCAATATCCATGCTTTACCACTTTTGCCAGAGATCGTAGGCGCTTGCAACTCTTTCTTGGCTGAGATGCGCCCGGTTCCAGAACGCGGGTGGGTGACGTCCCTAACGTCCAGCTCGATTTGCGCGTTCGTCTCGCTATAGACTCTCGGAATGAAGCGCGCCGCGATCCGATCGACGAGTTGGTAAGAATTACAGGAAATGGCGGAGAGGGTGGGATTTGAACCCACGGTAGAGTTTCCCCTACACTCGCTTTCGAGGCGAGCTCTTTCAACCGCTCAGACACCTCTCCGCAGCGTGTGCGTATTTAGATTAGCAGACACAAGCGCCATGCTCAATCGCAGCGGCCAATCACGGTCCGCCGTTTGCTATACTGAAGTGGATGGTGTGTGGGCCTCCAAAGAAGGCGCCGCGGTTCTCGCGAGCGTTCTTCCTAATCGTGCTCGGAGTTTTGTTTGCCGCTTTGCCTAAGGCGTGCGATGCCTATGGTCAACTTGCTCATGAGGCGATCGTCGACGCAGCCTGGGATTCGGCAATCCGGCCGTTACTGCTGGCGCGATATCCGCATGCGACTGCTGACGAGCTGAAAGAAGCCCACGCGTACGCTTACGGCGGCGCCGTAATTCAGGACATGGGCTACTATCCGTTCGGCAGCAAGCTCTTTAGCGACCTTGTCCACTACGTGCGAAGCGGCGATTTTGTCGAAGCACTGCTGCGGGACTCCACAAATATCGATGATTACGCGTTTGCACTGGGAGCGCTGTCGCATTACGTAGCCGACAACGACGGGCACCGCATCGCAACGAATCATGCCGTGCCTATGCTTTATCCGAAGCTGCGCAGGAAATACGGACCCGTGGTCGTCTACGACGAAAATCCTGCCGCCCATCTAAAGACGGAATTCGGATTTGATGTGGAGCAAGTGGCACGTGGAAACTATGCGTCGCAGAATTACCGCGACTATATCGGATTTCAAGTGTCCAAACCGCTGCTGCAAAAGGCGTTTCAGGAGACGTACTGCCTTCCGCTCGACGCTATTTTCACGAACTACGACCTGGCAATCGGAACATTTCGTGTGGGCGTTAGTTCTGCGATTCCACAGATGACAAAAGTCGCGTGGGAACTCAAGAAAGATGAGATCGAGAAAAATAATCCGGGAATGACGCAGAAGAAATTTTATTATCACCTTTCGCAGGCCGCTTACCGGAAGGATTGGGGCGACAAATACCGAAAGCCTTCGCTTTTTACGCGCCTGCTTGCATTCATAATTCGTATCGTTCCTAAAATTGGCCCATTCAGGGCGCTTACGTTCCGGACACCCACGCCAGCTACCGAGGCGCTCTTTGTACAGAGTTTTGAGGTGGCAAGCCAGGACTTCGAGAAAGACATTCGTGAAGACCGGGGCACGGGCAAAATCGATCTCGTGAATGACAATTTCGACGTCGGTGCGGTAACAGCTCCGGGCGAGTATCCCCTAGCCGATGTTACATACGCGAATCTTATGGACCGGCTGGCGAAGAACAAGTTCGCGGATGTGAGCCCGGCGTTGCGCGCGGATTTAATGAATTTTTACAAAGACCCCGACGGCCGAAATGATGTGAAGCGCAACAAAAAACGCTGGCGCAAGTTACAAGCGGAGGTCACGCAGCTACGCGCGGCTCAGCTTGCCGCGACCCAGTAGTACCTCGCTACGGGATTTGCCTTGGTTAGACTCCGTGATTTAACGCTGTAATGAAGGCCGCGGAATGAAACGGGGAACGCGCCGGCAATATTCTGCGTAGCTTGCTCCAAATCGCCTGCGGAGGTCCCTTTCTTCCATCGAGATGGCGAGCAGCATCAGAATCGTCCACGTGGTGACAACGATCCACAGCAACTGCGTTCCTGCCAATAGAGAAGCGCCAATCAGCGCAAGAAATGAGCCGGTATAGCGCGGGTGCCGAATCCTAGAATAGATTCCGTCTTCTTCCATTTCCCCACCACCCGAAAGTTCCGTCGCCCCGACAAGCCTCGCTCCCCCAAGATCGCGCTTCACTCTCCAAAATATCCAGACCTCCAGTGCGATAAGAATGACGCCGAGAATGACGTGCCAGACCGGTGGCATATCGCGCCGCAGCAACTGACGATGATAGGCCACGAGCAGGAGCGTGGCAGGCAGCCACGAAAGCGCCAGCGCCACGATGTAGGCCGCATTGCGGCGCGTGCTCCAGAAATTCCGTGCAGGATGCAAAACGAACCAGTAAAGCGGAATCGGGAGCTGCAGGAAAAGAACCACCGCTGCAATCCACGCGAAAAGCGTCATGCGCTTAATCCGGATCCGCAATAAGAACGCGCAGATCGCGCACGTTAATTCCCGTGGGACCAGTTGTGATCGCGTCGCTAAGGCGCTCGAAAAAGTGAAATGCATCGCTGCGCTGCAGAAAATCACCGGGATCGAACCCGAGCGCTTGAGCGCGGGCCAGCGATTCTCCATTGGCGACTGCACCGGCAGCAGGGCTGTTGCCATCAATGCCATCTGTACCGGCGCTGAGAACGGCAATTTTCTGCCCGGCAATTTTCGATACGCACGTTAGCACAAACGCCGAATTGCGGCCCCCGGTGCCTTTGCCAATCACCGGGCTGCTCACCTCGCCGCCAGCCACGACCGCGACGCGCCGTCCCGGGCAAGCGACCTTCTGTCGCGCGAGCATCCCCAACAAATAATCGGCGGCTTTCTCAAGAGTCCAGTTATCGGTCCGAACGTCGCAAACGCACGGAATGCCACGCGATTCGCATGCGTGATGCGCAGCGTGCGTGAGGTCGCGCTGGCTGAGAATGAGCACAAAATGTGCGGCAGCAAAGGCGGGGTCTCCTTCTTTGAGCGTTTCCGGCAGCGTCCCCCGATCGAATGCCTCGCGAATTCTTGACGGCAGTTTTTCTCGAAGTGCGTATTGTTGGATCACTCGCTCGGCGTCCGCCAGAGTGGATGCATCGGGCAACGTCGGTCCGGAGCCGAGTGAATTCTCCTCTCCGAGAGGCACGTCGCTAATACCGAAGGTCAGCTTTGTCGATCTTGGCGCAGCGGCGGCCAACCGTCCGCCTTTTGTGGCGGAAACGTGCCTGCGGACAATGTTGATCTCTTCTATTGGTGCACCGCATCCAGTCAGCGCCGCGTTGAACTTGCGAAACTCGTCGAGAGTCGTGGGTATGGTATCGGCACTCACTATTGGGAGAGGCGACTCAATGATGGATGAGCCCCCGCCTGAGAGCAGGAAGAAAACCAAACTGTGTTCGTCGCAGAGTCGCAGACGATCAAGAATCGCTTTCCCCGCTGCGAAGCTTTCTTCGTTGGGGACGGGGTGGCCTCCAACGAACGTGCGCCAGCACGGAAGGTTGCGCTTCGGCTGCGTAGGCCCGACAAGAATTCCGTCGAAGCGAAACTCGGGCAACAAAATATCGGTGAACGCCTCCGCCATTACAAAAGAACCTTTTCCATAGGCAATGGCTACGATTTCGCGGTACTTCCGCAGATCAAACGCGTTTCCGCTGGCGTGGATAAGTGAACCGTTGCGCGCCAGACTCTTCTCCAAGACGCCGCGAACATCGAGCGACGCCAAAGTCTCGCGGAAAATCGTCTTAGCGAGCTCTTTCATGAGGCTGGTGCATTCAATCCGTTAGGCGGTTTGCGGCCAGAGAAAAAAGCCACGATATTTTCAACGGCAGTCTGCGCCATTCTTGTTCGCGTCTCGATTGTGGCGCTGCCGATGTGGGGTGCGAGCACAACGTTTTTGCGCAACAGAAGCCCTGGATGAACTTTCGGCTCGTGCTCGTAAACATCCAGGGCCGCTCCGGCGATTTTTGCAGTTTCAAGCGCCTGAACGAGGGCGCCTTCGTCAACCACAGGGCCGCGCGCTGTATTGATCAGATAGGCCGTTGGCTTCATTTTTGCAAAGCTATCGGCGGAAATGAGATGGCGAGTGCTCGGGAGCAGTGGAACGTGCAGGCTGACAAAATCCGCCTCGTGCAGAAGTATCTCCAATGGCGCAAATTCGGCGTGCAATTCCTGTTCGATTCTTTCAGGCGCGCGATTCTGGCTGAAATACAGCACGCGCATCTTGAATCCCAGAGAGCGGCGAGCCATTTCCCTGCCGATCCGCCCGAAGCCGACGATGCCTAGGGTTTTGCCCCAGACATCACCGCCGAGAAATGTGTCGAACGCAAACCCATTCCATGTGCCGGAACGCGTCCACGAGTCGCCTTCGACAACGCGCCGCGCTACAGCCATCAACAAGCCCCACGCAAGATCGGCCGTCGTATCCGTGAGCACGCCCGGTGTGTTGCTCACCACAATGCCGCGTTTCGTGCATGCGGCAACGTCAACATGATCGTAGCCGACGGAAGCCGTCGCAATCATCCGCAGCTTCGGACCCGCATCAAGTAGTTCGCTATCGATTCTCTCCGTCGGCAGACAGATCAGCCCGTCCTTTTGCGAGACACGCCGCAAAAGTTCGTCCCTTGAGATGCGTTCGGGCTCGGTCCAATACTCGGCATCAACGTATTGATCGAGAACTGCACACGCGGAGGGAAAAAGCGGCTTCGTGACGACGACTTTGAGCTTGCTCACCGGCGGCCTCGGGTCGGGAATTGCAAACCCGCAGTATACATTGTGAAACTCCGAGACAGGCGCGCTTTCAACAGTGGATCGCAGCCGCTGCGAGGATCTTCTTATACAGCGCGTTCAGCTGCGACTCCGAACGGAGATCCAGATTCGAGGTATCGAACGCGATGAGTTGCAGCCTTCCGGTCGAATTGTGGTAGCGGGTATACGCTGCGCGCAGCGAATCGAGATACTCTGCATCTATCGAAGATTCATAAGGCCGGTTGCGGCGGCGAATACGGTTCAGCAACACGTCATTCTGAGCGTCAACGTAGACGGTTAAATTGGGGCGGAAGATGCTCGCGTCGAGCCCGATGCTGAGGCGCTCATAAAGCTGCACTTCCCGATCGTGAAGCAGGGCACGCGCAAAAATCGGATCTTTCGCCTGCGTGTAGTCCGAGACTACGGGACGATTGCGAAACGGCGGGATCGTTCGCAACTGCTCATAGCGCGAGATCATGAACGCAAGCTGCGTGCCGAGGGCCCAGCGTTCGCGATTCGAGTAAAAATCGGCAAGAAACTCATTGCCGTCAACATCTTCAAGTATTAGATTAGCGCCTAGATGCATCGCCAAAAGCTGGGCGAGAGTCGTTTTCCCGGCACCTATGGGTCCCTCGAAACCTATATACGGTTGGTTGGCGATCGGCACGTATTTCTTCCTCTCGGTCAGCGGATGCGTTCTCGGACACACCTTAAGCTAAGGCCGTCTGTCACTTTGCGATTAGCGTAGGGCCCGTCTATTTTGCCTGAACGTTCAGTTTTTCGCACTCGCCGCAATGCGGTCGATCGGCTGTGCCCGGGTGGCGCTTGGTTGCCGGAATGTCCTGTGCCAACGCACAGCGGTTATTATCGTGATAGACGGCATCCTTCTCTGCATACCAAGGGACGGTCTTGGACATGATGACCTCCTTCTCGGAAAGACGGGCTATTGCGCGCAGGCTACTGCAAACTGCACAGCAAATCAATGTTTGGAGGTGAACCTTACGGACTCAGATCAGTTTTGCGGCTGGAAGATGGAAAGCAGAACGTCTGCAACGGCGGGAATGTGAAACGGCTTCTGCAAGGTGAGCGCGCCTTGCTCGCGCAGCGCAGCAATCGCCTCGGATTCGACGAGCTCACCCGTCATAAATATGAAACGAGGAGCTGCGGCCGCTTTCTGTGCGCGGACGCGCTCAAATAATTCGCTTCCCTTCATGCCCGGCATATTGAAGTCGCAAAGGACCACTTCACAGCTATTTTTTTCCAGATGCGCGAGGGCGTCCTGCGCTTTGGAGAAGCCGGCGACCGTAAGGCCGCGCGCTGATAGCCCGTCTTCCACGATCTCCAGAATGCTTTCTTCATCGTCCACCACAACGATCGAGTGACCCTGAAGAGCCGGGATGATTTTCGACGCGACGCTTGTCGGCTTTGCCGGAGCTTGCGCCCTCGTTTGGCTGACACTATGCGCGGATTGCAAATCTCTTCCTTCAGTGGGTGAGGGAGAGTTTGTCGATTGCTGCGCCTTCGCCGAAGACACCTTTGCGGCAGGCAGATAAATACGAAACGTGGCCCCGCCGGTCTGCTGCGATTCGACCTCAATGCTGCCACCGTGGTCCTTCACGATGGCGAGACAGATCGTGAGCCCTAGCCCACTGCCGCCTCCAGGACGTTTGGTCGTGAAAAAAGGATCGAACAGTTTGCCCGCGATGTCGGCCGGAATCGGCGGCCCGTCATTTTCGAAGCTGACACAAACTCGGTCGCCCTCCGGTCTAATAGAAATGGTGATCGTGCCCGAAGGCTTTGTAGCCGAAATCGCCTGCTCGGCATTGACGATTATGTTTGAAAAAACCTGCGTGAGTAGTTTGCGATCTGCTTCCACGGGGGCCAGATCAGCATTCGTGTCGACTTTTACGATGATTCCCTTCTTCTCGAATTCGGCACGTTGAGAAAGAAGGATGTGCTGGATTACGTCTTCAACCCGAAGCGGAATCAAACCGGATGAGCGCGGCCGTGAAAATGCGAGCAGGTTTTGGACAATGTCCGCCGCACGGCGAGCCTGCTTCAGTATGAGCCCCGCCTGGTGCGTTGTGAGTTCGTCGCGGCCGCCCTCCGCCAGCAAATCGCTGATGCCGAGAATCGCGGTGAGAGGATTATTCAGCTCGTGAGCAGCGCCGGCAAGCATTTGCCCCATGGCCGTGAACTTCTCGCGCTCGGCCAACTGGCGGTCCTGCAGATTCGATTCGGTCACGTCCCGGCCGGAAGTAACGATGCCGGTGATTTTGCCGTTTTCATCGAGCAGGGGCGCTGCACTGATGCGGAATGAGCGTCGCGATCCATCCGCATGCGGCGCTTGCACCTCCACCTGGCCGCGCACCGATGCGCCGGTGAGCAGACTTTGCATCATAGAATCGAGCTTTTCTCGGTCCTCTGGCCCGGAATTGGACCCGAGGCGCTGTCCGATGAAGAAACTGGCGGGCTGGCCCAAAACGTAGCGAACACTCTCGCTGACGTACGTAAAGCGGCTGTCGGTATCAAGCAGCGCAATCACGTCCGGAAAACAGGCAATCAGGCGACGCCCAAATTCGCGCTCTTTGTGAAGCTCATGCTCCATCAAGCGCTGCTCGGTCACATCGCGAAGCGTGGCCTGAATCCGAACGAGCGCGCCGGAAGAATCACGGATTCCACGCGCCGATCCGAGGCACCGGATCTGCCTTCCCCCTTTGCGGACAAGGACAATCTCGACGTCCTGTACGGACCCGACGCTTTCGATTTCCGTAATCAACGAGGAACGATGCGATGGATCCGCATATAGGTCGCTAAGGTTGCGGCCTTGCAGCTCTTCTTTCGAGGGGTATCCCAGCATACGAACAAGTGCAGGGTTTGCATCGAGGATCCGGCCGTCCGGCGTGCTGAAGAGAATGCCTTCGTGAAGTGATTCGAATAACTCCGTCGAGCGCAATTGAGTATCGCGTAGCGCCGTAACATCTCGCGCCCAGCCGCTCACAATGGCTGCGCGGCCGGTTTCACCAGCTGCCTGGAGATAACAATCGAAGTATAGAGTCGTATTCGTACGCCTGAGCCGAACAGGCACACGGCCCGACCATGAACCTGACCGCAAAAAAGCCGGCACGTCTGCAGCGATTTGCTCCGCAGCTGGTAACGCGACGAATTCCGCGAGATTGTGGCCGATAAGGTCTGCAAACGGGACGCCGAGGATTTCCGAAAAACGGCTGTTGGCAACGCGAATTTCGCCGTCGAACGTGAGAGTAAAGACCGCCTGATCCAGATGATCGATCAGGTCGCGAAAACCCTGCTGGGAACGCGAGATTATTTCGATCAGCTTTTGGAACTGCGCCTCCGGCGAAAGTGAAGCGCGTTTCTGTTCGTGCAGCGATTGCAAAGGATGCGTTGGCATATGCTTGGTGCGGCGAGAATGCGACTACAACAGTTTACAAGGCAGGGTGGCTTGGAAGTGTTCGAGAATGCGGCGCGGCGTCCTAATGTTCAATAGGTGCAACTTGCTCCAGCTGCCTTTAGGCAAAAAAAAAGGGCGCAGCGAACTGCGCCCTCCGTAGTGAACGGATCGTTCTTTAGCCTTCGGCGACGGCATCCGTATCCTTGCGCAAGAAATCCAGCGCCGCAGCTTCTTCGGGCGTGAGCTCGGGCTCTTCCGGCATCGGCTCCTCCTTCGGAATTTCGGTGAGGAGCTGAATGTTACGGTAGCGTTCGAGACCGGTGCCAGCCGGGATCAGGCGGCCCATGATGACGTTTTCTTTCAGGCCGCGCAGATAATCGACTTTCCCGGAGATCGCCGCTTCGGTGAGCACACGGGTGGTCTCCTGGAAGCTCGCCGCGGAGATGAACGAATCCGTGGACAGCGACGCCTTAGTGATGCCGAGCAATAGCGGACGACCGATTGCCGGACGGCTGCCGTCGGCAACGACGCGTTCGTTTTCCTCGCGGAAGCGGAACTTGTCGATCTGCTCTTCCAGCAGGAACGTGGTATCGCCCACATCCTCGACTTTCACCCAGCGCATCATTTGCCGCACGATCGTTTCGATGTGCTTGTCGTTGATGTTCACACCCTGCAGGCGGTAAACCTCCTGCACGGAGTTCACAAGATACGCCTGCGTGTATTTTTCGCCGAGTACGGCCAGAATGTCGTGCGGATTAAGCGGTCCATCGATCAGCGCTTCACCGGCGCGAACGTGTTCGCCTTCCTGCACGTTGATGTGCGTACCGCGAGGAATCGAATACTCCTTCACAGTGCGCCCATCTTCGCTCTCAACGTAAATCTTGCGCTGGCCCTTCGCGATTTCGCCGTACTTCACCACGCCGTCGATTTCGCTGATGACCGCCGGATCGCGGGGTTTGCGCGTTTCGAAGAGTTCCACGACGCGCGGCAAACCGCCCGTGATGTCCTTGGTTTTCGTGGTCTCGCGAGGTATCTTCGCAAGCACGTCTCCCGGTTGCACATCATCCCCATCGGCAACCATCAAGTGAGCACGGGCCGGCATCAGGTACTTGCGCTTCGCGCGGCCCTGCGAATCCTTGACCATGATGGTCGGCTGGTGCTTTTCATCGCCCAGAGGAAGCGTGACGACAAGCTGCGAAAGACCCGTGACCTCGTCCACTTGCTCTTCGATGGTCAGACCAGGCTGCAGGTCCTTGAATTGGATCGTGCCGCCCGATTCGGTAAGAATCGAGAATGTGTACGGATCCCACTCGACGAGCGTCTGGCCGACGGTAACCGGCTGGCCCTCTTCGGCCTTTAGCCGCGCACCGTAAACCACGTGGTGGCGTTCCTTTTCGCGTCCCTTTTCGTCAACCACCGCGATCAAGCCCGAGCGGTTCATCGAAATGAGGGTCTTGTTACGGCCTTCGACGACCTTGAGGTCAATGAACTTCACGAAGCCGTTGTTGCGTGCCTCCACTTTCGACTGTTCGGTAACTCGCGTCGCGGTACCGCCGATGTGGAATGTACGCATCGTGAGCTGCGTGCCAGGTTCGCCGATCGACTGCGCCGCAATCACGCCGACCGCTTCGCCCATTTCAACGAAGCGTCCGGTCGCGAGGTTGCGTCCGTAGCAACGGGCGCACACTCCGCGGCGGGATTCGCACGTCAGCACGGAGCGAATGTTGACGCGCTCAATGCCAGCCGCCTGAATCGTGTTCGCCAGTTCTTCCGTGATCTCCTGGTTCACGTCAACGATCACGTTGCCTTCATAGTCTTTGATCTTCTCGAGCGAGACGCGGCCCACAACGCGGTCGCGCAACGGCTCGACTTCGACGCCCGCCTCGAGAATCGGTTCGACGTAAATGCCGTCTCCCGTGCCGCAGTCGAATTCATTAATGATCACGTCCTGCGCCACGTCGACAAGACGCCGTGTGAGATAGCCGGAGTCTGCCGTCTTGAGCGCCGTATCCGCCAAACCCTTGCGGGCGCCGTGCGTCGAGATGAAGTACTGCAGCACGGTGAGGCCTTCGCGGAAGTTTGACGTAATCGGCGTTTCGATGACTTCGCCTGACGGCTTCGCCATCAATCCGCGCATACCGGAAAGCTGGCGAATCTGTTGCTTCGAACCGCGGGCGCCGGAGTCCGCCATCACGTAAACCGGGTTAATTGCGCCCTGTTTATCCTGCTCTTCGAGCGCTTTGAACATTTCGTCCGCCACTTTTTCGGTGACGTCCGACCAGATTGCGATGACTTTGTTGTAGCGTTCGCCGTTTGTGATCGCGCCGTCCAGATATTGCTGCTGAACCTTCACGACCTCATGTTCGGCCGCATCCACCAGCTTGCTCTTCACGCTGGGAATGACCATGTCGCTGATGCCGATAGAGACGCCCGACTTCGTCGCATAAAGGAAGCCGAGTTCCTTCAGTTTATCCAGTGCGACCACGGTCTTTTCCAGGCCGAAGCGCAGATAGACGTACTGCACAAGAGCCTGAACACCTTTTTTCTTGAGCAGGCCGTTGATGAACGGCATGTCCGTGGGAAGGTGATCGTTAAAGATCACGCGGCCAACGGTCGTGTGCAGAAACTGTTTATCGAGAGAGACCGGCTCGGTGTGTGACACGTCCTGATCGTCGTAAGCGTTCGTCAGGTCGATCACTTCGCCCGTGTAACGCATGCGGATCGGCGTGAGCAATTCCACCTCGCCTGCATCAAGCGCCATCACCACTTCTTCAGTCGAACCGAATGCGCGGCCTTCGCCTTTCGCTTTCGGCTTGGCCTTGGTCATGTAATAGATGCCGAGCACCATGTCCTGCGTCGGAATCGCCAACGGATAGCCGTTGGCGGGCGACAGGATGTTGTGCGAGCTAAGCATCAGCACAGAAGCCTCGACCTGCGCTTCCGGCGAAAGCGGAATGTGCACGGCCATCTGGTCGCCGTCAAAGTCCGCGTTGAACGCAGTGCAGACGAGCGGATGGATGCGGATCGCTTTGCCTTCCACGAGAGTCGGCTCGAACGCCTGAATACCCAGCCGGTGCAGCGTGGGAGCGCGGTTGAGCAGCACGGGATGTTCGCGAATTACGTCTTCGAGAATGTCCCATACGATTGATTCCTGCGCCTCCACAAGCTCCTTCGCTTGCTTAATCGTAGTGCAATGTCCCGCAGCCTCAAGCCGGTGGTAGATGAACGGCTTGAAGAGCTCGAGAGCCATCTTCTTCGGCAAACCGCACTGGTGCAGCTTCAGTTCGGGGCCGACAACAATTACCGAACGGCCTGAATAATCGACGCGCTTTCCGAGCAGGTTCTGGCGGAAACGGCCCTGCTTGCCCTTGAGCGTATCGGAGAGCGACTTGAGCGGTCGGTTGTTCGTTCCGCGAAGCACGCGGCCGCGGCGTCCGTTGTCAAAGAGCGCATCAACGGCTTCCTGCAGCATGCGCTTTTCGTTGCGGACGATCACATCGGGCGCGTGAAGCTCCATTAGCTTCTTCAACCGGTTGTTGCGGTTGATCACGCGGCGATACAGATCGTTCAGGTCGGAAGTGGCGAATCGGCCGCCGTCGAGAGGCACCAGGGGGCGCAACTCGGGAGGCAGCACTGGAATCACGTCCAGAATCATCCACTCCGGCTTGTTGCCGCTCTTGCGGAACGCTTCCAGCACCTTTAGGCGCTTCGCAAACTTGATTCTCTTCTGAAGGCTGGGATCAACCTTCATCTTTTCGCGCAGCTCATCGGCGAGCTTATCCACGTCCACGCGGCGGAGCAGATCCTTGATAGCTTCTGCACCCATCGTTGCGACAAAGCGCCCCGGATATTCCCGTTGCAGCTCGCGAACTTTCTCCTCCGGCAGAATCTCTTTTTCCTGAATACCGGGAACTTCGCCGGGATCGACGCAAACGAACGTCTCGAAATAGAGGATGTGCTCGAGATCGCGCATAGTGATGTCTAGCAGGTAACCGATGCGGCTCGGCAATCCCTTGAAGAACCACACATGCGAGCAGGGCGACGCGAGTTCGATGTGGCCCAGGCGTTCGCGGCGTACTTTGCTGAGCGTGACTTCCACACCGCACTTATCGCAGATAACCCCGCGGTGCTTCATCCGCTTGTATTTTCCGCACAAGCACTCCCAGTCCGTCACGGGGCCGAATATCTTGGCGCAAAAAAGGCCGTCGCGTTCAGGCTTGAAGGTGCGGTAGTTAATCGTTTCCGGCTTGGTCACCTCACCATGGGACCAGGACCGGATTTTTTCAGGACTCGCCAGCGAAATACGAATGGAATCGAAATCCGCAATCTGGCTGGCTCGGTCATAAGGGCTCGAACGATACAAGGTATGATCCTCCCCTCCGGCTATGCCGGAGAAAGACTCTAAAAAACCGTGGTGCGCGCCCGGCGATTGCTCGCGCAGGCGCGCGTCGCATCATTAGTCGGCGGCTTCGGCCTTTTCCAACTGAGGCTTCTGTCGCTTCATCAATTCGACGTCCAGGCACAGCGACTGCAGCTCGCGCACGAGCACGTTGAACGACTCGGGTACGCCCGGCTCGATGCCAGGTTCGCCCTTCACGATCGCCTCGTAAATCTTGGCGCGACCGTAGACATCGTCCGACTTGGCCGTGAGCAACTCCTGCAGAATGTGCGCAGCACCGTAAGCTTCCAGCGCCCATACTTCCATTTCTCCAAAGCGCTGGCCGCCGAACTGCGCCTTTCCGCCGAGCGGCTGCTGTGTAATCAGTGAGTAAGGTCCGATGGAACGCGCGTGAATTTTGTCGTCGACCAGGTGCGACAGTTTGAGCATGTAAATATAGCCAACAGTGACATTCTGTGCGAACTCTTCACCCGTCATGCCGTCGTAGAGCGCGATTTTCCCGCTCTCCGGCAGCTCGGTGAACTCGAGCAAGTGCCGAATGTCGTGTTCGCGGGCGCCATCGAATACCGGCGTAGCGAACGGAACTCCTTCGCGGAAACCGTAAGCCATGTCGAGCAATTGCTCGTCATCCAGCTCATTAATGCTCTTCCACACCGATGTAGGACCGAAAGCTTCCTTGAAGTACTTGCGGACGGCATCCGCTCGCTCTTCGGGCCCCAACATCTTCGCGATTCGCTCGCCGAGCTCTTTCGAAGCCCACCCGAGATGCGTTTCGAGAATCTGTCCGACGTTCATACGCGAAGGAACGCCGAGCGGGTTGAGCACGATTTCCATCGGCGTGCCGTCAGGCATATAAGGCATGTCTTCGGCGGGAACGATCCGCGCGATCACGCCCTTATTGCCGTGCCGGCCGGCCATCTTGTCGCCGACGGACAGCTTGCGCTTCATTGCGATGTAAACCTTCACCAGCTTGATCACGCCCGGTGGAAGCTCATCGCCCTTCTTGAGCTTGGCGATGCGCTCGTCCGTGATCTTGCGCAACACGTCAATCTGGCGAGACGTCATCTCCTCGACTTCGTCGATCTTCTCGATTAGGAGAGGATCTTTGTCGTTGAGGCGCAGGCGCTTCAGGTTGCGAGTCGAGATTTTGTCCAGGATGTCGCGCGTCAGCTCCGTGCCTTTCGTAAGCAAGCGCTTGTTCGTACGCTCGTCGTGGAGGTCGGCGATCAGCTTCTGTCCGCCAAGCAGGTCGTTCAACCGCTTCAACCGCTCGTCGGTCAAAATGCGGATTTCGTCTGCGAGGTTCTTTTCGAGCTTCGCTACGTGAGTCGCTTCAATCGCCTTGTGACGCTCGTCCTTCTCCGCACCCTTGCGGCAGAAGATCTTCACGTCGACGATTGTTCCCTCGATGCCCGGCGGGCAGTAGAGAGACGCGTCACGAACGTCGCCCGCTTTCTCGCCGAAGATCGCGCGCAACAACTTCTCTTCCGGCGTGAGCGTGGTCTCACCCTTTGGCGTAACTTTACCAACCAGGATGTCGCCAGGCTTCACCGTGGCCCCGATGCGGATCACTCCGCTCTCGTCGAGGTTCCGCAGGAAACTCTCGTTGATATTGGGAATATCCCGCGTGATTTCCTCGGGCCCAAGTTTCGTATCGCGAGCTTCGATTTCGTACTCCTCGATGTGAATCGAGGTGTAGTAATCCTCCTGCACCAGCTTTTCGCTGACAAGAATCGCGTCTTCGAAGTTGTATCCGCGCCAGGGTAGGAAGGCTACGAGCACGTTGCGGCCGAGCGCGAGCTCGCCCTTATCCGTGCAAGGACCGTCTGCCAGCACTTGCCCTTGCTTCACGCGGTCACCCGCGCGAACAAGCGGCTTTTGGTTGATGCAGGTGTTCTGGTTCGAGCGCTTGAACTTCGTCAGAAGATAAATGTCCGAACCGACTTCGCGGCTCAATACGCCCGACTGGTCGGATTCGACGCGCACGATTACGCGCTCCGAGTCGACCTGGTCGACGATACCGTCGCGCCTGCACACGATCACCGCACCTGAATCGCGCGCGGTGACACGTTCCATGCCCGTGCCGACGAGCGGAGCCTCGCCCTTGATCAACGGCACGGCCTGGCGCTGCATGTTCGAACCCATCAGCGCGCGGTTCGCGTCGTCATTTTCAAGGAATGGAATCAGGCTCGCCGCTACCGACACAAGCTGCTTCGGCGAAACGTCGATGTAATCCACTTCTTCTTTGCTCTTCAGTACGAAGTTGCCGGCCTGGCGGCAGTTCACCAGTTCCGTCGTAATGCGGCCCTTATCGTCAATCGAAGCATTGGCCTGCGCGACCACGTAACGGTCTTCTTCCCAAGCCGAGAGATAGAAGCAGTGCGGCTCAACCACAACGCGCCGCCGCTTCAAATCCTCGTTCGTGGCTTCCACTTTTTCACGCTCGACGATTTCGCCCGCCGTGAATTCGCCGTCGCCGGCGTTCACGATCTGTACGTAATCGATCACGCGGCCGCCCTTCACCTTGCGGTACGGCGATTCAATGAAACCGAACTCGTTGATCCGCGCATAGCACGAAAGCGAGCTGATCAAGCCGATGTTCGGGCCTTCCGGCGTTTCAATGGGACAGATGCGGCCGTAGTGGGTCGGGTGAACGTCGCGGACTTCGAATCCCGCGCGCTCGCGCGAAAGACCGCCCGGTCCGAGAGCCGAAAGACGCCGTTTGTGCGTGATTTCGCTCAGCGGATTGGTCTGGTCCATGAACTGCGAAAGCTGCGAGCTTCCGAAGAACTCGCGAATCGCCGCCATCACCGGCTTTGCATTCACCAGGTCGTGCGGCATCGCCGTGGACATTTCCTGGTAGACCGACATCTTTTCCTTGATCGCGCGCTCCATGCGGACCAAGCCGATGCGGAACTGGTTCTCGAGCAACTCGCCCACCGCGCGGACGCGCCGGTTGCCGAGATGGTCGATATCGTCCACCGATCCGATGTTCTTTCGCAGCTTGAGCAGATATTTGATCGCGGCGACGAAATCTCCCGGATCAAGCGTCCGCTTGTCGAGCGGCGTTTCGAGGCCCAACTTGATATTGAATTTCAGACGGCCAACCTTGCTGAAATCGTACTTGCGTGCGTCAAAGAACATTCCGTTGAAGAGCGCGGTTGCCGTTTCTACCGTCGGAGGATCGCCCGGACGCAGCTTGCGATAGATTTCGATCAGCGCTTCCTTCGGGGTGCGGATCGAATCCTTGTCGATCGTGCGGGAAATGATGATGCCAGCGTCGTCGCGCTCGGGGAAGCAAACATCCACTTCTGTAATTCCGGCCTCCGCGATGGAATTCCAAAGCTCGGGCGTGAGCGGCCTATTCGCGTCGAGCAGCACTTCGCCCGTCTCACGGTTTACAAGCTCGCCCACCGTGTATGCACCTTCAAGGTCCTGGTGAACTACTTCGACGTGCGGCACCTTGGCCTTGACGAGCTCCTTGTAGAGCGCGTCGCTGATGCGCTTGTTCATTCCGACGATTGTCTCGCCGGTCTTCGCATTGCGAATTTCCTTCGAGAGCTTGCGGTCGATCAGGCCTTCGGACACGTTCCAAAGCAGGTCCTTATCCTTCAGCGTGATCCGCTCCACTTTATAGAAAGTCCGAAGAATGTCTTCGTTTGACTTCATTCCCAGTGCGCGGAGGAAGATCGAACCCAGGAATTTGCGCTTGCGATCAATGCGCACGTAGAGAATGTTCTTCGTGTCGTACTCGAACTCCACCCACGAACCGCGGTATGGAATGATCTTTCCAAGGAAATAGCTGCGGTTGTTGGCCGACTCAAAAAACACGCCCGGCGAACGGTGCAATTGGCTGACGATCACGCGCTCGGTTCCGTTGATGACGAACGTGCCGTTCTCCGTCATCAGCGGGATATCGCCGAAGAACACTTCTTGTTCCTTGATATCGCGAATTGTCTTCGCGCCCGTGTCCGGATCCTTGTCGTAAATCGTGAGGCGGATGGTCACCTTGAGCGGGGCCGAATACGTCATGCCGCGCTCTTCGCATTCGCTTACGTCGTATTTCAATTGCAACGTAACCGGATCGCCGCACTTGTTGCAGAAGGTCGGCGTGTTCTTGTTGAACGCGCCGCACTTCGCGCAGATTACGTCGCCCGATTTATACGGGTTTGTGACAACCGAAGCGCCGCAATTGCGGCAGGTGGCGCGTAGGTGGTGCAATCCGCGCAGGTGGCCGCACTTGCACTCCCAGTTGCCGATCGCATAATCGACGAAATCGAGCTGCGAAAGCCCGCGAAAATCCTGAATGGGGAAGACGGAACTGAAGACCGACTGCAAGCCCGAATCGTCGCGCTCGCTCGGCAGCAAATCCATCTGCAGAAAGCGCTGATAAGATTTTTTCTGGACGTCGATCAGGTTGGGAATCTGGACCGCCGTTTTGATCTTGGCAAAATCCAGGCGTTCCCGTTCCCGGACGACGCGCATTCCATTACGATTGCTCATTTGTAGTTCCCTTCAAGCCGAAGCCGAACGGGCAGACGGGGAGACACCCCTTCTGCCGGTCCGGGAAGGACGGTTTTGTATGATCTGAATTCCAAAAGGAGCGCGTGCGTACGCGATTTCCTCTGCAGCCGCGGCACAGGCCGTGTGCGCGCTGCCACTACTTGATCTCGACCTTTGCTCCGGCCTCTTCGAATTTCTTCTTGATCGTGGCTGCCTCATCCTTGTTCACGCCCTCTTTCACGGTCTTCGGGGCGCCGTCCACCAAGTCCTTGGCTTCCTTCAAGCCCAGGCTGGTAACTTCGCGGACAGCCTTAATCACGTTAATCTTGTTCGCGCCTACCTCGGTGAGGACCACGGCAAACTCGGTCTTCTCCTCCGCCGGAGCAGCCGCGCCGGCCGCCGCGCCACCCGCCATTACCACGGGAGCTGCCGCAGCTGCCGAGACGCCGAACGCATCTTCCATCTTCTTCACAAGGTCCGACGCCTCAAGAAGCGTCAGCCCCTTTATGTCTTCCAGAATCGCTTCCACTTTGCTCGCCATTGCCGTTCTCTATCCTCCTCGCAAGATGACAAACTGTTTGATCCAAAAGTCGAAAATTCTTTTACTGCGCCGGTTGTTCGACCGCTTCCGCCGGCGGTTTGGCCTCTCCGCCTCCGAATTTATTCGCCTTCACCGCTTCACTCGTCACGACCGCGAGATTACGCGGCAGTGCTGCCAGCGCCGTTGCAATCCGCTGCGCCGGAGCGTTGAGCAGGAACATGATCTTGCTGATCAGTTCCTCCTTCGCAGGCATGTTGGAAAGCTGATTGATCTCCGCGATGGAAACGACGCGCCCCTCGACCCACCCGGCACGGAATTTGAACGCCGGCACGTCTTTCGCGAATTTCGTCAACGTCTTCGCAAGCACAATAGGATCGGCCGTCGTATAGGCGATCGAATTGGTGCCCTTAAGATCTTTCAGCAAGCCTTCGGTCGGGGTGCCGGCCGCTGCGCGTTCGGCGACGGTGTTTTTCACCACTTGATACTTGCCGCCGGCGGCTTCCACGGCGCGGCGCAGCCTCGTGTCGTCTTCCACCGTGATGCCCTGAAACGTGGAAAGAACCACCGTTGATACAGTCGCGAGCTGCACCCGCAACTCGTCAGCCTGCTGGACCTTCTCGGCCTTCTTCTTCATGCCGAACTCCCCCTCAAAAATTTCGCCGCAAAATCCGCTTATGCCGCCGCAACCACTGCCGTTTCAGCTTCCGCGTGGTCGATCGAAACGCCCGGACCCATCGTTGAGGTCAGCGTGATCTTCTTAACGTATTTGCCTTTCGCCGCAGCGGGTTTGGCCTTTACCACCGCGGTCAGCAGCGCCGACGCATTTTCCGCAAGATTTTTTGCCGGGAAACTGATCTTGCCCACGGACGAATGAATGATCCCTGTCTTATCCAGCCGGAACTCCACTTTACCGGCCTTGATTTCCTTCACGGCCTTCGCAACCTCGAATGTCACCGTGCCCGTCTTTGGATTCGGCATCAGTCCGCGCGGCCCAAGCACTTTGCCAAGCCGCCCTGCGGACTTCATCATGTCCGGAGTGGCGATCACAGCTTCGTAGTCCGTCCAGCCTTCCACAATTTTCTGCACCATATCATCGCCGCCGACGAAATCTGCACCGGCTTCCTGCGCCTCGCGCACCTTGTCGCCGCTGGCGATCACCAACACTCGCTTGGACTTGCCAAGCCCGTGCGGCAATACTACTGTGCCGCGCACCATCTGGTCGGATTGCTTCGGATCGACGCCCAGATTTAGCACCAATTCAACGGTCTCATCGAACTTCACGAAATGCGCCTTGCGAAGAAGCTCGGCGGCTTCCTCCAGGCGATACGGACGCGCTTCGACCAGCTTCCGCGCGCGATCGATATTCTTTCCGCCTTCCTTTGCACCATGCGCCATCGCTTCTCTCCGTTAATCCGTAACTTCGATTCCCATGTTGCGCGCCGTACCCATCACCGAACGCATCGCAGCTTCTATATTCGTGGTGTTCAGGTCGGGGAGTTTCGTCTTCGCAATCTCTTCCACCTGCTTCTTCGTCACCTTCGCCACCTTGTTGCGGTTTGGCTCCGGCGAACCCTTCACGATTCCTGCCGCGCGCTTCAGCAGCACGGAAGCCGGGGGCGTCTTCAAGATGAAAGTGAATGTGCGATCGCTGTAGATCGTCACCAGCACGGGAAAAATCATCCCATCCGGCTCTTTCTGCGTCTTCGCATTGTACTGCTTGCAGAAATCCATAATGTTCACGCCGTGCGGACCTAGCGCCGTGCCCACGGGCGGCGCCGGCGTCGCCTTGCCCGCCGGCAGCTGCAACTTCACCATTGACTGAACTTTCTTCGCCATTTTCTTGTCCCCCGCGCGATTTACGCCGCGCGCTTCGCTTCTATGAAATCTTTACGCGACTTTCTCGACTTGCGCGAAATCCAGTTCGACCGGAGTCGAGCGTCCGAAAATCGTCACCGTTACCTTCAGTGTGCTGCGATCCGTATTCACGTCCTCAACCATGCCCGTGAAATTAATAAACGGACCTTCGTTGATGCGAATCTTCTCTCCGCGCTCAAACGACAGTTTCGGCTTGGGCTTTTCCGCGGTCGTCGTCGCGCGGTTCAGAATGTTCTGCACTTCTTCTTCGGTCAGCGGCGAAGGCGTCTGCCCCGATCCCACGAATCCCGTCACGCGCGGTGTCTGCCGAACTACGTGCCACGTGTAATCGTCCATATCCATTTCGACGAGCACATAGCCGGGATAACACATGCGCGAAGAAACCACTTTTTTGCCGCCGCGCACTTCCACCACCGACTCGGTCGGAATTACGATCTGGCCAATCTTGTCCGTCAAGCCGTACGCAGCCACTCGTCCTTCGAGGCTTTCCTTCACCTTCTTCTCGAAGCCCGAGTAAGTGTGGACGATGTACCAGTGCTTCCGGGGATCTCCCGTAGGATCGCCGGCGGGTTCAGGCGGGTTCGGCTGTCCCGGGGTCTCGCTGTTTCCGTTTGCTTGAATTTCGTCCATGCTAGAGGCTCTTTCCAATGTCGATCAGCCAGCTGACGAACTTACTCGACACATAATCCGTTCCCAAAAAAAAGACCCCGAAAAGCGCCACGGTGACGATTACGACGATAGTCGTCGAGCGGACATCCGGCCACGAGGGCCAACTCACCTTATCCATCTCGATGCGTACTTCGTGCAGGAACTGCCGCAACCGCCTGGGATGCTCGCCCAACTTCTCAATCGCGCTGGAACCGCCTCCCTCACCACCGCCGCGAATAGTCTGATCTTTCATCTTTACCGCTTCTGCCATGAGTTCTGACCTTATTTTCTACCGCTGCCCCACCATCCCGGCCCTGCTCGCCTCGCCGCCGGTCTCCAAAAAAACTGGCAGGGGAGGAGGGATTCGAACCCCCACTCTCGGTTTTGGAGACCGATGGTCTACCGTTGAACCTACTCCCCTTTACCCTGAGCGCTTTGTGCGAAGGGTGATCCCTGAGCGTCCTCCGCGAAGGGTGATCCCTGAGCGTCCTCCGCGAAGCGTGATTCCCGAGGGCCTTTCGCGACGATTTCGTTTCAGTCTATCCGTCCGGGGCCGCAGATCCGATCCCGCTCCCTCCCTGCACGAGAGCTAACTTTTTCTTACGGCTCCAACCCTTAATTTCTCTTTCGCGCTCGCGAGCCGCTAACGATGAACCACATCGCTCGCTCCAAATCAACTCAACCGGTCGGCGCTTGGCCGTGAACTCTGGCCCCACGCCCCAGTTGTGTCGCTTCACCCGCTCCGCGACATCCGTTGCAATTCCCACATAAAGCGCACCGTCACTGCAGCGGACCATGTAGCAAAACCAAAGCCTGCGCACAGCCGCAACCGTTCCAGGCACAGGGCACTCCGGGAATCAGCCGCCTACTTTACTTCCTTATGCGCCGTATGCTTCCTGCACGTATTGCAGAATTTCTGCGTCTCCAGCCGGTCGCTGTGCTTCTTCTTATTCTTAGTGGTCGTGTAGTTTCGATTTTTACAATCGTTGCATTGCAATGTGATGATTTCGCGCATAGTCGTTTACTCAATGATCTCGGCCACGGCGCCTGCACCCACCGTGTGGCCGCCTTCCCGAATCGCAAACCGCAGCCCCTTCTCCAACGCCACCGGCGTGATCAACGTGATCTCTGCGCTCACATTGTCTCCCGGCATCACCATCTCGATTCCCGTC
>DATEGW010000168.1:0-3214 GCA_035279845.1 Candidatus Acidiferrales bacterium
CGTGGCGCTCGCCTTGGTAACGGCAAAATTTATCTGGCAACGACGGCCAGAGCTGCCGGCATAGCGAAGCGCTTTGCCTTTATTGGGCGGCACTGGTCGGACTTTCACCTCGTGGTTAAATCGCCAAAGCGCCCTCTCGCCCGCAAATAAGACAGGGCGCAGCCCTTCGAAAAAGCACTCAGTGTAAACAAGCATGCGCCCCTACGAGCCGTGATTTGCGGATTCGATTAAAAGTGCAAAAGCGCGGCCAAGATGGCGGCGTTACTTGTAGAGGAGGTATTTGGCGCGGGTGGCGCGGAATTTTTCTGGCGCGGATGTCCAGGATTTCACGATTTTTGCGGGCGATTCGCCACGGATGATCGCGTCCACCGTCGCTTGATTCCCTATTAGAGTGATCGTCTTATCGACATGGAAATTCTGCGGGTACATGCGATGGAGCACGTCTTCGATTTCCATGCCCATGCGCATCGAACGCAATTCGCCTTTGGGAGAGATGCGGATTTTGACGCCGTGGCAGAGCTGGCCGGCGTAGAGGTCCTGCGTAGGCGTGAAGTCAGCCGGAGAAAATTCGACGCCTGAGATCTTGCGGAGTTGGAGCTGCGCGGCAAATTTCGCGCCGTCAATCCACGGAGCGCCAAGGATTTCGAAGGGCGTATCGGTGCCGCGGCCAACGGAGACGCCGCCGGCTTGCAGAATTTCAATGCCGGGATATAGGTATGCTTCGGTGAGGCTGCGAAGATTCGGTGACGGCGCGATCCAGGGTAGGCCGGCCTGATTGTAAGGCTCGCTGCGATGCCAATTTTTCATTGCGACGATGTGAAGATCGGCGCCGATTTTATTTTCCGCGTTGAACATTTCCGCGAGCTCGCCTATCGTCATCGCGTAACGGATCGGCATCGGGAAATACCCGACGAACGAAACCTTGTCCGGATCGAGCATCGGGCCTTCGATGATTTCGCCGCCGAGCGGATTAGGCCGATCAAGCACGTAATAGGCGATATGCGCTTTAGCGGCTTCCTCCATGCAGTAGGCCATCGTCGTAGTAAACGTATAGAAGCGCACGCCTGCGTCTTGAATATCGAATACGAGGGCGTCAAGATTCGCGAGCATCTCAGGCGTGGGGCGGCGCGTGCTGCCGTAGAGACTGTAAATGGTGAGGCCGGTTTTTGCGTCCGTGTCGTTGGAGACGGAAGAATCGGCGCGGCCAGCGATGCCGTGTTCGGGGCTGAAGAGTGCGACGAGATTTACACCGGGCGCGGATTTCAGTAAGTCAATCGTGCGGCGGCCCTGGGAATCGACGCCCGTCTGATTGGTGATCAGGCCAACGCGTTTGCCGCGCAATGGCGCGAAATGTTCGAGTTCGAGAACGTCGATGCCGGTCAAGGTGTGCGGAGTGGCCGGCACAGGGACGGCTCGCGATTGGCGCGCGCAGGCCGCCGGCGCGGCCAGCAGCAGGGCGAAAGCAAAGCTTGTTACGAACGCAGCAAGGCCGTTCTTTGCGCGGGAACGAAACATCTGCAAAGACCTTTCTTTGTGGCGCGTGGATTCGATGCTATATACAGGTGCGGGGCGCATGCACATTAGAATGCCCGCGACAAACATTTGGCGCAAGAGAACGCGGCGGCGCCCAGGAAGGGATGCAGCCCTTCGTAAAAACACTCAGGGTAAACAAACAGACGCGCCCACGACAAGAGTTTACTGCATAGCTTTGGCTTTTCTGCTGATAATGACACCTTCCTCACGCCGATCAACGAAAGTCACGAATCGCAAAAACACAAGCCGCAGCAGCGCGGGTTCATGGGTCAGGCAGACGCTGCGGTCGATGACGCTGCGCGAAAAAATCGGGCAGATGTTGATGGTGCCGATTTTTGGCGAGTTTACGTCAAGCGAGAGTCCTGCTTACCAGGAGATGATGCGGCAAGTCGATGAGAATCACGTCGGCGGCGTGATGGTTCACACAGCACCGGGCGTGCGTGGACTACGGCTGAGCCAGGTTTACCCGACGGCCGTATTGACGAACGAACTGCAGCGCCGATCGAAGACTCCGCTGCTCGTTGGCGCAGATTTTGAAGGCGGCACGGCCATGCGGCTCGCGGAAGGGACGGCGTTCCCGCGCCAGATGGCGATTGCAGCAACGGGCGATCCGGCGGCTGCTTACGCCGTGGGCAAAGCGACGGCGATTGAGTCGCGCGCGGCGGGCGTGCATTGGATTTTCGCGCCGGACGCAGACGTGAATAACAATCCGCAAAATCCGATTATCAATATTCGTTCGTTTGGCGAAAATCCGCATGAAGTGGCGAGGTACGTGAGCGCGTATGTGCGCGGTATTCAGGAGAATGGAGCGCTGGCGACGGCGAAGCATTTCCCGGGACACGGAAATGTGAGCGTCGACTCACACTTGGCGCTGGCGTCAGTGCCTGGAACGCGCGCGGAGCTCGAGGCGATGGAACTGGTTCCTTTCCGAGCGGCGATTGCGACGGGCGTTGCGTCGGTGATGCCGGGGCATTTGCAGGTGAACGCGTTTGACGACGCACCGAATATGCCTGCGACGCTTTCGCGGAAGATTCTGACCGGCTTGCTGCGCGGAAAAATGAAATTCGCCGGGCTGATTATCACGGATGCGATGAATATGGGCGGCGTGGCGAATCTCTACGCGCCGGGCGAGGCGGCGGTGCGAGCGATTGAAGCGGCGGAAGATGTGTTGCTGATGCCCCCGGTGCCCGAGGCTGCGATTACTGCGATTGAGGAAGCGATTGAGTGCGGGCGGCTCGTCGAACAGCGGATCGATGAGTCTGTGACGCGAATTTTGAATACGAAGGCGCAGCTTGGGCTGCATCGCGAGCGTACCGTTGAGATCGAGGGGTTGAAGCGGACGTTTGCAATGCCCGGTACGGCGGCCGAGGCGCAATCGATCGCGGATCGCGGCGTGACGCTGCTGCGCGATTCGGATCACGTGCTGCCGATTGATCCGGCGAAGCCACAGCGCATGCTGCTTGTCTCGCTTGCGGCGGATCGGGATGCATATCCGGGCGACACACTTGAGCCGGAACTACGAAAACATGTGGATTCGCTAACGGCGCTGCGCGCGGATGCAGTCTTTTCGCCTGCGAGCAACTTGAAGCTGCCGCCCGCATCGAGCTATGACGTGGCAGTGGCGGCGCTTTTTGTGCGCGTGATGGACGGCAAAGGGAACGTGGGCATTCCCGAGGATCAG
>DATEGW010000169.1:0-25412 GCA_035279845.1 Candidatus Acidiferrales bacterium
TCATTTTCCGAAAATGGCAGCCGCGATCGACGATGCGGCCCTGACCCGCGAAGTCGAAGCCCTTCTGCCGCGCGTCTTCGAATTTTCCGAGCTTCTCATCGACAAGCTCGGTGTGACGGATGTCGGTGCGTTTTTCCCGCATACGGTCACGCTTCACACGCCCTGCCATTCCTTGCGCTCGTTGAATATCGGCGATCGCCCTCAGCGCCTTTTGCAAGCTGTCCGCGGCCTTTCGCTCACGAATCTCGCCAATTTCGACCAGTGCTGCGGCTTCGGCGGCACGTTCGCTGTGAAAAATGCTGACGTTTCCGCCGCTATGCTCTCGGATAAAGTCCGCTGCATCCTCGACACCGGCTCGGAAATCTGCGCCGCCACGGACAATTCATGCCTGCTGCATATCGGCGGGGCGCTCAGCCGCCAGCAGACCGGCGTCCGTTGCATGCACCTGGCCGAAATTCTCGCCTCAACTGAGTCCGACGCGCAGTCGAGCATCGGAGGCAAGTCGTGACCATCCGCGTGGGCGATGCCGCGCAGGCGCCCGATTTCGAGGCCGCCGCCAAAAAGCTTCTCCGCGATACGCAACTTCGCCGCAATCTTCGCCACGCCACGGATGTTGCCCGCAAAAAGCGCGCCCATGTCGTCGGCGAAACTCCGGACTGGCAGCTCCTTCGTGAAACGGCGCGCCGCATCAAGGAACACACGATGCGGCACCTTGATATTTATCTTCAGCAGTTCGAGGAGTCATGCACACGCGCCGGCGGCAAAGTCCACTGGGCGCGCGATGCTGACGAAGCCTGCCGCATCGTTGTCGATCTAGTCCGCTCGCACAACGAAAAGGAAGTCATCAAAGTTAAAACGATGACCTCCGACGAAATTCGCCTCAATCAGGCGCTCGAGAAGGCTGGCATCACGCCTTACGAAACGGATCTTGCCGAGCTGATCATTCAACTTGGCGGCGATGCGCCTTCGCACATCGTGGCGCCCGCGCTCCATCGCAACCGCATGGAAGTCCGCGAAATTTTTCTCAAGAAGATGGGCCTCAAGGAGCTCGGCGATACGCCCGAAGCGCTGGCTGAAGCCGCTCGCCTTTATCTTCGCGAACGTTTTCTGCGCGTCAAAGTGGGCATCAGCGGCGCCAATTTCGCCATTGCCGATACAGGCTCGGTCTGCGTCGTCGAATCCGAAGGCAACGGGCGCATGTGCGTATCTCTCCCCCGCGTGTTGATCAGCCTGATTGGCATCGAGAAGGTGATTCCGCGCTTTAGCGATCTGGACGTTTTTCTCCAGGTCCTCCCGCGCTCAGCCACCGGCGAGCGCATGAATCCTTACAATTCGATCTGGACGGGCGTTCACGAGGGCGATGGGCCGCAGGAATTTCACGCCGTCCTCATCGACAACGGCCGCACCGGCGTGCTCGCCGATCCCGAATCGCGCGAGACGCTGCACTGCATTCGCTGCGGCGCATGCCTGAATATTTGCCCGGTCTATCGCCAGACCGGCGGCCACGCCTATGGCTCCACGTACAGTGGGCCGATCGGTGCGATTCTTACGCCGCAGTTGCAGTCCATGCAACACTCACAATCGTTGCCGTACGCGTCTTCGTTGTGCGGCGCGTGCTACGAAGTCTGCCCCGTAAAAATCAATATTCCCGAAATCCTCATTCACCTTCGCAGCAAAATTGTCGCCAATGGTGAGTCGCCGCTTAGCGAGCGCATCGGTATGAAAGCCGCCGGATTTGCGCTGTCCGACGGCGGGCGGCTCGCCTTCGCCGAACGCTTCGGGCGCTTCATCCAGCGCTTCTACGAGCGCGACGGCAAACTGCAACATCTGCCCGGCATCCTCAAAGGCTGGACCGAATATCGCGACATGCCCGCGCTCCCGAAAGAATCCTTCCGCGAATGGTGGGCCAATCGCGACAAAAATCCCCGCGAAAAGCAAAAGGGAACCGGCTCATGAACCCGACACGCCACAATGCGCCGCACCAAAACTGGTCGCCCCGAGCGCGGTTTCTGAGCGAGGGATGTACAACCTGCTTATCGCTGATGCGCTATTTTTTAGCATCAAAATCCGTGATCCTGAGCTTGCCCGCCAAGGCGGGCGAAGCGACGCAGCATTTGCATCACGGATGCTTTTGCGCGAGGTGTCCTTGTTCGATTGTTTTCGACGAGAACGACGCGTTGCCGACAAGCAACGTATTTTCGCGTTACGCACGATCAGCGCCGGAGGCGCGGCATAACTTAGCCCAGCGCGGAAGCGCTGGGTACGCCATAGACGAGAAGCAGAGCGCCGTAGGTGCGGCACAGAGTTTTGACTCTAATGTTCTCGATAGGAAGAAAAAGTCCGTCATCCTGAGTCCGCCTTGGCGGAGGAAGGATCCCTCTTGTTTTTTGCTTTCTATGGTCGTGATCTTCTGCCATGCCTTGAACGCTACGTGGCGCAACTTGTCATTGCAAGGGGCTTGGCACCCCGGACAATTCGCAGGTCGTTTCAGTACAACCAACAAAACTTCGGCCATATGTAGCATGGGCGAGAAAAGATTTGTCAGTAATGAGAAAACTTCCGTCATCCTGAGCGAAGCGAAGGCCCTCTCTTTCTTTTCTTTATCGTCGGTCGCCGTTCTGCGCGTGCTGTTTTCTGCGCCCCTGCGGCGGTTCTTGTTTTTGGCTGTTAGCCCACCCTTCTCCGTGCCTCCGTGTCTCTGTGGCAAATCTCCTTTCGCAGGAGCACACCAATGAACGCTCGCGACGAAATTCTCGCGCGCATCCAGCGCAGCTTTGCGCCCGCCGCGCGTTCGTCCGCCGAAGATCACGCCGCCATTCCGCGCGACTACATCCAAACCGGCACGCTCGATGCCGGGGAGCGCCTCGACGTTTTCGAAGACCGCCTGCGCGACTACGACGCCGAAGTCTACCGCTGCGCTCCCGCGCAACTGCCCGAAACCATCGCCATCGCAATGAACGCGGCCGGCGTAAGCGGTCTGGTGATCCCCGAAGACATCGGCCCGAATTGGCTCCCGAAATCAGGACGCCTTTCGTTCACGCGCGACGAAAATCTCTCCTGCGCCGATCTCGATCGCACCGAAGGCGTCCTTACCACGTGCGCCGTCGCCGTCGCGCTCACCGGCACGATCATCCTCCGCCACGGACGCTCCGGCCGCCGCGCCACCACGCTGATCCCCGATTTTCACCTCTGCATCGTGCGCGCCTCGCAAGTCGTCGACACCGTTCCCGAAGCCATCCGCGAACTCGAATCGCCCACCCGCTCCCCGATCACCACCATCTCCGGCCCCTCCGCCACCTCCGACATCGAAATGACCCGCATCAAAGGCGTCCACGGCCCCCGCCGCCTCGCCGTCATCCTTGTTGTCGCATAGCCACGTGGCAGCGCCGACCTCCAACCGGCGCCGCGATGCGTCTAGAAGAACAGCTTGCCTGCGAGTTCGACCGCTCGTGGCTGATTCACTTGCGATGCTGTGACCACGCCAAAAGTTGAAGACCCGGGATTTGTGTTGGGTGTGTTGAAGCGTGGATGATTAAACGCGTTGAATGCGTCAAAACGCAACTGGAGTGAAGTGCGTTCGTTGAACTTGAAACTCTTATATATGCCGATGTTCGCCTCGTTCACACGGCTTGATCGGACATTGCCCCATCGCGTGGGGTAGGTCTGAACGAAACTGTTAAAGTCCTGGTACACGCCGTTTTTGATCGAGTCGTTCGATGCGGGTTGATAGTTATAGCCCGGTAGGTTTTGGATGCCTGTCCACGCGGGATATTTCGAGATATCCGTGGTTTTGCTTGGGAATGGATAGAACTGAGAAGTATCGAACCACTTTGCCAGTGTGCCGCCGCCTGGCAGGGCGGGGTCTTTGCCGCTGAAGAACGCGCTAGTGCTGAATACGACGGGGACACCGGACTGAATCTGATATTGGCCGTCGAGTTCCCAGCCGCCAATGATCGCGTCGAGGAAACGGGGCATGGAACGGCCGAAGCGCTGGCCGCGGCCAACGGGTATCTGCCAGATTGGGGCAAGGCTGTAAACAAATGGACGATCCTCGCCGCCGAGTTTATGTTCCACTCTCGGCTCAGGATTGTCGCCGGACGGATCGGGATAATAGGAAGTGTCCTCAAACAATTTGGACCAAGTGAATGAGCTGATCACGCTGAAATTGCCAGTGAATCGATGCTCGATTTTCGTGAGCAGGGCGTCGTACTGATTTTTGCCGACGGGATTGTCACTCTGGCTGACTTTACCCAGCAGCGGATCGCCGAATAGGAAACGTTCGACATTGGTGGTGGACGTGCTGCCGATGGAACTGGTGATGCACTTCGTACCGTCGGGGCACACGAGTTGATTGAACGGGTTCGGAACCTGAACGTTATAGGGCTGGACATCGTAGGGACGGCCCGTTGAGTCGAAGGCGGGCGCGCGAATCTGCTGCCAGATCGAAAATGGGAAGTAGTCCTCTACGCGATCCTCGTATATGCCATAGGTTTTATTGTGGGAGTAGCCGACCTCGAATAGCCATGTCCTCCACTGATGCTGAATGTGAAGGCTGTATTCGATCGAATAGGCGCGGTTGGGATCAGGATTGTAAAAATTGACTCCCTGCCCCAAATTCGTGAGTGCGCCCAGTGAAGAGCCGGTAGGTTGAAGAACGCCGGCCGGACCCGAGCCGCCGACGCAGCTGGGATTGAATGGATCAGCGAGCGTGTCGCATGGGTCAAAATAGTTGTCGGCGGTTGGGATCAGGCTGGTCGTGCGACTAAAGCCATTCTGGCCGCCTCTTTCAAAACTGGCTTGCACGAAGCGGCCAACTCCTCCTCGAACGACGGTGTTTTGCCCCATGCGGTAAGCGAAACCGGCGCGCGGCTGAAACTCGAGCCAATCGGTGTTTGAGAACGTGCGAGGCTGCCCGCCGACTCCAGCGAAGAGTTGCACACCGGGGACTTTGAAGGCACTCGCAGGAACGAGCGACGAGAGATTTTGAAACGCCATGGAGCATTCGGCTGCGGGAACTCCGCTGCATTTCGGCGGGGCCGCGAGAATGTTTGAGTAAGCGGTCTGCGCGGCTGGGCTGATCGGGTTGATTTGACCCAAGTCGAAGCGCGCGGTGAGTCGATTGTAGCGTTCAGTAATGGGGCGCTCCACGTCCCAACGAAGACCGAAATTCAGCGTAAGATTCCGCGTGGCACGCCAGTCATCCTGCACGAATAGACCGGCGTAACGCTGCGAATAGAACCCGGTGGCGTTGACTGGGATGTTAGTGGAATCACTACCGCTAGGTGAAGTCAGCCCAAGCAGGAAAGATGCGAAGGTGGAACCAATCCCGTTGCCTGCGGACGCCGTAGCGCTGTTCTTGGTCCATGCATTGCTGAAATCCCATTCACCTTGTTTACCTACGCTGCCATTAGCTTGCTGAAGGATCCAATACTCGCCGCCGTAGTGGAACGTATGATTACCGTGCAATTGTGTCAGAGTCGCGGCCCAAGTGTAGTAAGTGTTGTTCGTGTAACCGTCCGCCTCATTTGTGCCGAAATTACCAGCAAAGCCCCTAATGTATGGAAAGGAAGGTTTCACCAATTGCTTCGCGTAGCCGGCAGGAAACCCGAGCTGCGTTGGATCGAATCCGGCCCCCGTATCATGATTGGGGTTTCCGTATCGGTTGACGATGAAGCGCATATCGAGGGACTTAGTATTCGAGAGAATCGAGACGTGGTCGACGCCGAGTTGCCAGATAATGCGTTCCATCAGATTGCCCGTGGCGACGTCATTGAAATCACTGTAAGCGTTTTCGTTCAGATGAGCCCATCGGACAGTGAAGAAGCTGTGCTGCGAGTTGTTCCAGGCCTGGTCGAGACGAACGGATAGAACAGGGAAGGTATCGGTGCGCGTGGCCGGCGAGACGAAGTTGTTCACAGCGTTGCCACTGGAAAGGCTGGCGGTGTTTGGCAACGGGACGAACTTCAAAATATTTTGCGCGATGGGACTCATCATCTGCGATGGAATTTTAGCGCAAGGTGTGCCGCCCACCTGAATATTGCCGATGGGAACGACCGGGTTGCCTTGTGCGTCGCATTCGAACTGCTGGCGATTTCCCTTGGAATCGACGCTGTAGGGGTTATATAGCTTCGTAAAAAATGTCTGGCCGCCGATGACGGAAAATGACTGGCTGAAGTCTCCCGCGCGTTCCAGCGCGGTCGGCACGGAGCGGATATCGCTCACGGGATTTATATTGTGCGTGTCGTCGAAAGAGACGAAGAAAAATGTTTTGCGCTTGCCATTGTAAATTTTGGGAATCCACACAGGGCCGCCGAATGTGCCGCCATACTCGTTGAAGTGGATCGCGGGCTTTGGAGCGCCGCTCAAATCGTTTTGATAGTAATTGGCATTCAATAGGTTGTTCTGATTGTATTCATACAGATCGCCATGGTAAGCGCTGGTTCCGGCTTTCGTCTGCATGTTGATGGTTGAGCCGGCCTGCCGGCCGATCGATGCGTCATACGCATTTGTCTGCACGCGAAATTCCTGCACGGAATCCTGCGGAGGAATGAAGGCGACATCGCCGCCCGATTTCGTATCGGCCATTCCATCCAATTGAAAATTATTGGAATAAATGTTGTTGCGGCCGCCGTTTGCCTCGAACTGCGAAGCCGCATTGAACGACCAGAGATAGGCGGCGTTGCCGTTCTGATACTGAGCAACTACGCCCGGAGAAAGCGTGGCAAATAGAGTGACGACGTGGGAACTGGTGGGCAGTTCACCTATTTCCGTCGAATTGATGACAGTGCCAGAACTGGCCGTGGATGTGTCGATGAGCGGCGCTTCGCTGGTCACGGTGACGGTCTGCGAGACAGCGCCAAGGCTCATCTGGACATCGATGTTTTTATTGTCAGCCGCTTGCAGTTGGATGCCGCGGCGCGCTTCTGTCTTGAATCCTTGCTTCGTGACGGTGAAGTCGTAATGGCCCGGTAAGAGAAATTGAACGATCCAGGCGCCTGCTGCGTCCGTGTGAGTCTGCTGCGTAACGCCTGTCTCTACCGACGTTACAGCAACGGCTGCATCCGGAATGACAGCGCCTTGAGAGTCCGTCACTCGCCCTGCAAGTGTGGCGCGAACCTCCTGAGCTGAGGTGCGAGACAATCCGATACAAAGAAATAGAATTATTCCCACTACTAATGGGCGCAATTTTGCGCTCAAGTCGTCCATGTTTGACCTCGATTTCACAGAATTTTGGAATCGGTAAAGCCGGGCAAGCACACAAATCAGGGGCGCTGCGATAAGGCGGGTCACGCTACCTCTACAAAAATTGATTAAAGCTTGAAGCGATCGACGGACTTAACGCAAAATTTCAATATTGAATGGTTTGACTGCTTGAAGTGACAACATTCTCAGAAAATTGCCACGGCCTGCTGTCAAGACGTTTGCCACACCCCGATATTTGTACAGAGCCACAAGAAACACACCCGACTCCCCTAAAAGCAGTTAACGCTATACTTTGCCAACGGAAATCTGGCAATAAGGTAAATCGTTTACGCATAGCCCGGGTAAATCAGGTCATTCGCTTTTTCACCGAGGCTGTGAGCCCCCGAGCGACCGCGATGGTGAGCGGGCCCTACGCGACTTTGAATATTCTCATCGCAGGTTATGTGCCGTTGCGCGCAAAGCGCGGCCCTTCTGTGCCGCGAAAGCACACTTTAAGTATCAAAACATCGTATTTTTGTGCTCGGACGTACTGTGGGCCTGAGGCAAGCCAGAGAAAGAGCGTCGGTCACCCGAAAATAGTAAACGCCGCCTGCCTGCTCCCTTGAGATGTGCCGCAGAAAGAGCCGTGAGAGTACTATGTCCGTACTTCTACGAATAGAAATCAAAGTTCTCACATGCTACCATTCGTAGGTTTTGAAATTGGAACCGCGTTCTTCGAACGGTGGTTCCAAAATGGGAAAAAGGAGGGACCAGCAAGGATTTGTTGACACGGATTCTAATCGAGAATGCTCGATTAGAAATCTGCTTAAGTCATTCACCGTCAACAAAATCTCGCGTTCTAATCGAGAAAAAAGAGGGAATTTTTAAAAGCCAAATGCCTGCACCGGACTAATTTCCAATCGCGGTCGGTTGGGTGAAAGCGCCGTTGCCGGCCGAGTCCCAGACGGCGAAGCGGACCCATTTTTTGCCGGACGCATCGAACGGGATCGCGAAATGGTGCGTGCCGAAGGGAAGCGTCGATTTCAGGTCGATGATCTGGCGGTCGACTTTCGTGCCGTCGCTCCAGACAAGTTCGGCGAAATCGAGCGGGAATGTGTACTCGATATCGGCGCTGTAGGTGCGATGTGCGCCGCTGCCTTCGACGGCCCAATTGTGAAAAAGAATTTCGCCCGTGGTATCGAAGAAATTTCCGGCGCGAATGCCTTCGACAATAGGCGCCCAGCTTTCGTTGTAAGCCGGGACGTGATCGAGCTTTAGATAGTTTACGGCGACGGAAGCGTAGGTTTCGTCGTCGGGCGATTTTGTGTACGTGTCGCCCTCGGCGATCATGAATTTCGGCTTTGGCGCCCAATTGGACATATTGTCGAGCGTGGTGAAGCAACGAACTTCGCAGAGTCGTTTTTCAGAAAGATCTACGGGCAGCGATTCCCAAGACGCGCCGATAAAGCGGTCGCTCTGGAAGAAGTCTTTGTCTTTGTAGGCGTCAGGATACGCCGAAGAATTTTTCGTGCGTGGATGCGCCGTCCAGATGATCGCGTTCTCGCGATTCACCATGTTCATCACATCGGCGGCTGAGCCGAGGTGATAGACCGGGCCGTACTGCGGATCGTTTTCCATGAACTGCTGGTTCGCAGGGCGCGGAACGGCGTGCGAAAAATAGACAGGTTTGGGAAACATGATGTACCAGTGCCCGCCGAGATAGACGTTTGGTTCTTCCTCGGGCATCACGAGAAAATTTTTGTCCGAGAGCCGTTGGGAGCCCTCGAAATAAACTTTTTCTTCGGCGAAGCGAACCGGGCCTGGATCGCTCGGGTGCGAATCGTCGTGGAAGTCGCCTAGATACACAATGTTTACCCCGAGTCCGCGAAACACCGATACCCACGGCGGCTGATAATCGAGCGTGTTGCGGTCGCGCAACATCTCGTTGAGATCGAGATGATAATGCCCGGTCATCACTTTGAAGCCGGGCACAGGCTTAAACACATCGCCATGCGTGTAAGCGAGAACCGCGGACTGCGTGGCGTGATCGTCTTCAGGGCTCAGGTAATAGTAAACCGCCATGTGCTGCATTGTGCCCGGCGGCGCGTTGTAAAGGGCGTAATTGTCCCATTCGTTTTCGGCTACGCCGGTGCGACGCTTCCATTCAGCGTCGGTGACGCCCCAGGGCTGATAGCCTTCGCCTTTTTCGGGCCACATGACGCCGAGCGCAAAGGAATTGTTGCTATCTTTGCGATAGTAGACGAAGCCGAGATTAACTTCGTTTTCGCGCGCGAAGAAAAATTTATGCGGCGGCGGGAAAACGGCGAGCGATCCGGCGTTTGCATTGGCGCCGGATGATGCGTCGAGGATGAGCAGTCGATTGCGCGCGCGAATGTTGACGGGATCCTGATTGGGCGCGCCGCCAAAATCGTATTCCTGCCACATGCGGGCGGTGTCACGCCATACGATTTTTGAATTAGCATCGAGAGCGAAGCTCTTCAATCCGCCTTGATATATGTAAGCGACAGAGGGCGTCTCAGTGCTGGCAATGGCTTCCTGGCGCAGGAGGTTCGAACCTTTGTACGCGGTAAACGCGAGATCGCCATTGAAGATGCCCATGTTTAGGCCATTAAAGGTGACGGAGAGTTGATTGCCTTGCGTGGCGACCCTACACGCGGTGGATTTGAATGTCGCGGTGTCGCGATGAATTTCATTGGGGCTGCGCGGCAGCGGGGCGGAATCGCCTTTACCGGGAACACCGGGGACGACGAGCGGCGCGTCCCAGAACGTGAACCACTTTTCTTTGTCGTACAACTCCTGCGTGACGTCAACACCCACGCTCTTGAAGATGTTGGCTTGCGCGACGGACATGCGGCGGCGTCCGGCCGTGGTGTGAAATTCGGGAACGACGTTTTTCGCGAGAACAATCCAGGGCGCGGTGGCACTCTTGCGGGCGGCGAGTTCAAGGATCGTTGGCTGGCCGTCGCGGATGGTGAAATCGGCGCGCAGGTCTTGCCCGTGTTCGCCTTGCCAGGTGAATCGAAGCGTGCCCGCTGACATTGCGGCTTGCAGGCCGTCGGCGGCCTTATAGTTTGCGAGGTTGCATGACAGGGATTGCGCGCCGACTGCTCGAGACGTAAGCGCGGCTCCGGCGATGAGAAATGCGATGATTGAGACGGCGGCGAGTTCCTTCATGGGTCCCTCGCTTTCAAGGGTGGATTGCGGGAATGTTTATATACCAGTTGGCGGAGTTTGAGTGAAAGGAAGTGCTGCGGGCGCGGTTTTGCGGTGCAAAACACGCGAGGCCCATCAGCACGGTAAATTGCGATGCCTAAAACGAGCGCGGGTCTGATTCTTTATCGACTACAGAGCGGCAAATTAGAGGTGTTGCTCGCGCATCCAGGCGGGCCGTTTTGGAGCAAGAAGGATGAAGGCGCGTGGTTTATTCCGAAAGGCGAATTGGATGTGGACGAGGAACTATTGGCTGGCGCGAAAAGAGAATTTGAAGAGGAGACAGGGCTGAAGCCCGAGGGAGAGTTCCTGGAGCTCGGGAGCGTGAAGCAGAAAAGCGGCAAGACGATTTTTGCGTGGGCGTTTGAGGGTGATTGCGATTCATCGTCGCTAAAGAGCAATACGTTTACGATTGAGTGGCCGCCGAAATCCGGACGTCAGCGGGAATTTCCGGAAATCGATCAGGCGAGTTTTTTCACGGTCGCGCAGGCAAAAGTGAAGATGCACCCAGTGGAATTTCCGCTGGTGCTGCGGCTGCAGGAGTTGTTGCGCAATGCATAGGACTAGATTGCATTAGCTTTCGACCGGCAAGTACAGACGATAGGTTTCATCGGCAATTGTGGTGAATGGACGGAGCGTGAGTTGTTCGCCGTCGATGTCTGTCTGCCAGTCGTCCGACGATTGTGAAACTGAAGATGCAGCGAGTAATTGGCGGCGCGTGATGTGCACGGGCACGTTTCCTATTGCGAAAAATGCGAGCGGTCCTCGCACCCCGGCGACAAGCCCAGGAGTTTGCGCGTCGACCTCTTCCAGCCGAACCGGCATTGATAGTTTCAGTTCAATGCGGTCGCCATTCTTCCATTCCCGATGCAGCGCGAGGAAAGTTCCCGGCGTGATGCCTGTTTTGTCGCGCTTGCCGTTTATGGAGATCGTGGTGTGCTTGTCCGTCCATGCGGGCACGCGGAGATAGATGGCGAACGTTTCGGGGCGCGCAATCTGGAGAACGAGCTCCGTCGTATCAGATTTGGGATACTCGGTCTTCTGAGTGAGCGTGCAAGCTGCGCCATTTTGCGACCACGTGACGCGCGAAGGCACGTAGAGATTCACGTAGATACCGTCCGCAGCAGGGTAGTAGGAGCTGATGCCATAGTCGGCGGTGAGCTGCGGAAACGTGCCGGAGCAGCACGGCCATTTCGCCCCATAGTAGACCTTCTTGGCATTTTTGTTGTTGTAATCGGAATAGTAGAAGCTGGTGCCGTCGGCCAATATCGGCTTTGCGCCCGCAGCGGTGTTGTAGAGGATGCGTTCCATGCTGTCGCCATAGCGCGAATCGCGCGTAGTGCGAAGCAAGTAGCGCGTGATTTTGAAATGGCCATACGCGCCGCACGGAGTCTCGAAGGCGGCATGCGTCTTGTCGAGGCTAGCTGCGAGAAGCCCTTTTCCGGGTTCGACGAAAGCTTCGCTCGGCCCCCATCCTCCCGTCGCATAGCTTTGTTCCTGGACCATGCGGAGGCCGTTGGTTGCGGCGCGCAGATATTTTTCGTCGCCCAGATTGAAGTACGCTTGCATCGCGGAACTTAGCGTGTTCACGTGGCTGTAGGCGTGCATGCCGGGGAACGCGTTATCGTTGGCCGCGAGTCGATCGTAAAACTCATGGTAAATGAAGCGCTCGCCGAGTTCGCGATAGCGCGAATCCTTGCTGCGCTGATAGGCGAGGAACAAATTTTCGGGTAGCGTATACGTTTCATCCCAAGTGTATGAGACATCCTTGTGCGGCCGCGCGGATTGTTCGGCCCGACTGAGCGCCTTTTCCGGCAGATAGGGGAGAACGGCGTCCGTGCTCTTCTTCAGCACATCGAGAGCGATGGGATCGGCGGCGAATTCGTGCGCGTCGATCAGGCCGCAGCAGGTTTTGTCAAAGGTATAGGCGGGCAGGCGATAGTCTTTGTAGAACTTGCCGGTTGGCTCGACGGTTTCGCCGTAAGCGCGAACGAGGCGCTGCACTTTGGCTTGCGTGGCTTTATCGCCTGTCACGGCGTAGGCCCGCGCGAGGCCCGAAAGGTACTGGCCGAAAGAATGGCCGGGAATGAACCCGTGGGAATTGCTGCGCGGATTGTAGTCGTCGCTATCGTCATACCAGCCGCCCATGTCCGGGCCGGGCGCGGGTAAACCTTCGCGCTGGCGGAACGGTTTCAACATGGCATCTTCGTCGAGACCGAGGAAGCATTGGTGATTTTCGTCGAACTGGCGGCGAAGCACGCCTTCCATGAGTTGGACTTGAGAGTACGCGAACAGCGGCAGCGGTTCGGCGGTTTGCTGCGCCGCGGATGAGAAATTCCACGCGCGGGCAGAACGCGCGGCAAGGGCAGCAGCGCCGGCTACCGAAACGGATTGAATGAATTGCCGCCTGGTTGAGGTCGTCATAAAGGAACCTCCGTGTGGATGATAGCTTGCGGCGAGTGTACGACTTGCGCTGAGCGTACGCAATGAAATCGTCAAACCGGCTCCTCAAAATGCTGGCCAGCGCGTCTGGCGATTCAATGACTCCTGCTTTCCTGGATTCTGATACCATTCGGTCCACTCGAACGTAGTTGTTCCTGGAGGAGACTATGGTGCAGAATTTTAAGAACCACGCGAAGATCGTTCCTGCGTTTCACTATGTGGCCGGACCCATTTTCCTTTTTTACGTGGTATGGACGACGGTGCGAATGGCGAGGCACCTCACAGCCGATAATGTCGTGTCGGTCCTCGTCGCTATCGCGCTTGTGATCCTTTCTTTTGAGGCACGCCTCTTTGCGCTGCGAGTGCAGGATCGAGTGATTCGTGTGGAGATGAGACTGCGAATGCGGGAAGTACTGCCGTCAGATTTGCAGGCACGCATACCGGAGTTTACAGTGAGCCAGCTGATCGCGCTGCGATTTGCGGGGGACGCCGAACTACCCGGGCTGGCGCGGAAAGTTCTGGACGAAAAGTTGACGGACCGGACGGCGATCAAGAAGATGATTCAGACTTGGCAGCCGGATACGCTACGCGCATAGCGAAAGGACGGCGCCATCGGACTATCGCGCGGCGGACAATCAGTGCGGCGCAGTGACCGAGACGCCCATGCTCTGGAGCATTGACCGGGCGCGGCGCGATTCGTCAGAACCGGGAAAGCGGTGAGCGACTTCGCGCAAATCGCGGATTGCCGTGGTCCGCTCCTTGAGAGAATTTTCGGCTTCAGCCTTTTTCAGCAACGCCGTAGCAAGCTTGATGCTCTGCGGGTATTTAGAGAGTACCAGCTCGTATGCCTTGATAGCGCTCCTGTAATCGTGTTGCGCGTAAGAGATCTCGCCTAGATAGAATTGCGAATTCGAAGCCAAATCCGAGGTAGGGAAGTGGCTTATATAGTCGGAGAATTCCTGTCGCGATAGGTCGTAATTCCCCGTGTTGAGGTCGCGCAGCGCGTTTTTGTAAAGTGTGTCGGCAGAAATTGGCGGCATGGACGCCGGTGCCATCGCATTCGAGCTTGCGGGGGAATACGCCGGCTGCGAACTGTACGAATTCGACGCGCCACCGGATGGGCTGTATGTAGACGGAGACGAGCTATTGGATGGCGGTGCTGATTGCGGGAACGAGCTGCCTTGTCCGCTCGGGGCACCCTGCGGAGGAGTGGAGCCCGGTTCAGTTCCAGGCACCGGTTGCGCGCCGCCCGAAACCTTTGAATCGATGCTTTGCAGCAGATTCTGCATGTCGCTGAGTTGCTGCGAAAGCTTGCCGACGCGCGCCTGAACATCCTGCAAATTGTCCGAGATGCCCTGAGTCTGTTGGGCCATAGAATCGATGCGGGAATTGCTGTTGGCCTGCACGTCTTGCATGCTCTTTTGCAAGTTGGCCATCTGGCCACCCATTCGGTTTACGGTGTCGATTGACTGCTGGACCAACGTCTTCATGGTCGCATTGTTTGCGTCAATCGTGCTGCGAAGATCCTGCTGTCCCTGCATTAACTGAGAGACATTCTGCTGAAGCACGACCATGTCGCGGTTGACGGCGCCTGCCGGTTGCGGGGCCAGAATCGCACCACCAACGGCGCCGAAAATCAAAGCAATCAGTGCGAGCGAAATCCATCGAATTCGCACAGGGATGCCTCCTTCCAAGGAATTGGCTGGGGTTGCTACGTCGTTGCGCGTAAGAGCCCCCTCTCGCCTTATTGTTGCACGGATAAGGGCGCCGCGGTTCCGGTAAAGTTACGAAGGCACTGCCAGCTCTAAAAAAGTCTTCGTGCCCAGGAGAAAATTCTCCTGGGCACGAAGACAAACGAGATTCCTACTGCTCCATCACGAAATGCGCGCGGCGATTCTGCTGCCAACACGATTCGTTATGATCGGTGCAGAAGGGGCGCTCCTTACCCCAACTCGTGGTCTGAATGCGATCGGC
Organism: Candidatus Acidiferrales bacterium; assembly: GCA_035279845.1. Classification (GTDB taxonomy): domain Bacteria; phylum Acidobacteriota; class Terriglobia; order Acidiferrales; family UBA7541; genus Palsa-295. The sequence continues at coordinate 14,830 of DATEGW010000169.1, forward strand.
ACTGATGCCGAGCGAAATCAGGAAGTTCTTCGCTGCATCGGCACGGCGCTGTCCGAGGCCGAGGTTGTATTCGGTCGAACCGCGTTCGTCGCAATGTCCTTCGAGCGAGACTTTTACCTGAGGATACGAGCGCAGGAATTCGGCATCTTTTGTGAGAGCCGCGCGCGCATCGTCCCGCAGATCAGATTTGTCTGTCTCGAAGTACGCGTCCTGAACGCTTTGCGAGAAGAGTTCGCTGACGTTCGGGGCTGTGGCTGTTGGCGGCGCCGCAGTCGGGGCCGGCGCATTCACCGTCACACGCGCGCTGGCGGTTGCAGAGCCGCCCGCGCCCGCGGCCGTGATTGTATACGTAGTCGAGCTGGTCGGGTTTACGGGAGTAGAGCCTTGCGGCGCGACTTTACCGACGCCCGGGTCGATCGAAAGATCGGTCGCGTTTGTGGACGACCATGACAGCGTAACGGATTGGCCCGAATTGACCGTTTCCGGCGACGCGTTAATGGTTACGGTCGGTTGCGGTGTAGGAGCTGGAGGGGGAGCGGGAGGAGTTGCGGCAACATGCTTCTTGCAACCCGCTGCGAACCCTAAGACAAATACAACCCCGGAAAGCAGAAGAGTACTGCGCAGACTGCGGACCTTCATTCAATAGCCTCCTTCGGCGTCTTCGCGCGAGGGCCTTGCGACCAACGCCGAAACGATGGGATTAGACTGCGATTATTCAATACGCTTACAGATGTATTTGACCGAACTGCTATTTTACAAATTTCGCCCGTGCTTCAAATGGACGAAGACGTATAAATGCAAACTTTTTTAGCTGCGCGTTCTCGTGTGTCGATTAGCGCGGCGACCAATTAGGCGATGAATTAGCGCCCTGAAACGTCAATTGATGCGGCATGCTTCCGTCCGCCAACATCGACCAAACCTGATCCGAACCCGTACGCGTCGATTCAAAGACAATATGGCGGCCGTCGGGCGCCCAACTCGGGCGCTCATTCCGGCCGGAATCACGCGTTAACTGCGCCAACTGGTGCGTGACGACGTCCATCACGTAGATATCGTAATTACCGTTAGGGCGTCTCCAACTAAACGCGAGTAGTTGTCCATTTGGTGACCATGCAGGGTCAATGACGTAACCCATATCCGGCAAATCGATCTTCTGTACGTTGGAGCCGTCCGAATTTGCCATATAGAGGATAGGCGCTCCGCCCCGGTCGCTGACGAAAACGATCTGCTGGCCGGTCTTCGGATTCCAGACGGGCGACGTGCTGACGCCGGCTGTATCGGTGATGCGTTGGAGATGATTGCCGTTCGCATCCGCCGTATAGATCTGCGGATCGCCGCTGCGGCTGCACATGAAGGCGATTTGCGTTCCGTCAGGCGACCATGCAGGAGCCTCATTTGTGCCCGGGAAACGCGGAAAAGATATCTGGCGGTTTGACGCCGTCGAATAGATACAGATCTGCGCGGAAGTAGCACCGCCATAGGGAACATAACATGTGAAGGCGATCTTGGTTGCGTCCGGCGACCAGCGCGGCGTAAGAGCGATCGACTTGAGATGCGTCAATTGGTGGGCGTCGGCGCCGTCATAGTCCATCACCCAAATTTCTTTATTGCCGCCGCGCGCGGAGACGTATGCGATCTGCGTGTCGGCTATCCCCGGTATGCCACCGCCGAGCAGCGAAATAATGTCATCGGCAAATTGGTGCGCCAGTTTTCGTGCGCCGGCATCCGTGGCAGCGTCGCGGTAGATTTTTTGGATGGCTGGCGGCGAAGCTGGACTTTGCACGCTGGAGAGGAATCCCGAAACGGCGAGATTCGTGCCGGTCATGGCCATGCTGCCATAGGCGAGCATGTACGTGTTTGCGGGAGCATTCGCCCAAGCCTGCGCGGCGGGCTTGCCTTGTGCGTCGGGAGCCGTCAGATCGCCTGGTTGGTTCGGCGCTTTAAGAGGGTAAAAACTCTGGCTCACCATATCGAGGATGCCGGAGTATTCCAGATCGTTCCAAAGAACATTGTGGAACGTGCTCTCCAGTTTTGCTGCATCGGGAGAAGCCGCAAGATCGGGAGCCGCGACGCGCGGCTTTGAAACGCCCAGGCCCGTTCCCGTCTTGAACCAGTCCTGCTGCTGTGCCGCGGCAGGATGCACGCCGAGCAGAACGGCTAATCCGAACAAACACGCTATTAATGCCGGTTTCTTTATCATGCGTCTGTACCCTCAAATCAGCAAACTACTGTCTTTTATAATCGAAATAAAATTCCACACCGACGCGCGAACCTGAGTACGCAGCCGGCAAGGCCATAACAGGACTCGCCTGTTGGACGGCGCGTCTCGCGGATAGGTCAACAGACTGATTGTTGCTGGACTGGGTGATTGCGATATTCGTGATCGTGCCGTTGCGAAGAATATCAAAGGTGACCACGACGCGCGGCGCCCAGGAAATATTTTGATCGATTGTGGACTGCAGCCAATTGCTGGCGACGCGCTGTTGCACGGCGGTGACGTACCAGGAAAACCGCGAACCGAAATCGCCGCCCGACGCGCCATTGAAGGCGAGCCCCGCTTGAGTGGCGCCCGTATTGCCCATTGCGAAAGCCGAACTGCGCGGAATCGCGGGCGCGCCGCCGCCACCATACGGGACTGCGTTGTCCGGAGTCGTTTCCTTATTCTCCAGCAGTTTGGAAGGTCGCGAATTGTATTTCGGCTCCGGAGGCACGGAGAGGGGCTTCTCAACCTTCGGCTTGGCTATGGGCTTGGGCGGCTTGCTCTTCAGAAATTCTGGGATGGGCGTTGCATCCGGCGGGATCACCGGTGCCGGAAGCGGCTTGCTCTGATACAGGCCTTTGGAATTGTCTACGACGCGACTTGTATTCTGCACATCAGGCGTAGGCAAGGGAATCGCGGGCATGCTGCCGACAATACCGACGTTGATGGAACCGCCAGGGCCGCCCCAAGAGTTTTGGTGGCCCTGGAAGTAGCCGCCGACCAGAGCGCCAATGAATAAGCAACAGTGCAGGACGAGAGCGAGAATCAGCGGTGTTTTGAGGCTGTCGGCGGGCGGTCGAGTTACGGCAATCGTGGTCATCCAGGTTATTGCGCTCCGGCGCCTTGGGTGAGCGGCTGCGTCACTACGCTAATGTCAGTGATGCCGGATTGGCGGAGTGCATCGAGAACGGTCGCCCAGACACCGAAGGGTACCGTTGTGTCACAGCGCACGTAGACCGATTTCGACGCATTCTTGGATTGCGATTTGATCTGGGAGCCCAGATTGGCGATGTTGATCGGCTTATCGTTGAGAAAGACGCGCTGGGCACGATCAATCGACACGACCATGCGCACTTGCGTCATTTCGACAACGGTCTTCGTCTTGGGCACGTCGACATCGATGCCGGACTGCAGGATCGGCGCCGTGATCATAAAGATGATGAGCAAAACGAGCACGACGTCGATAAACGGCACCATATTTATCTCAGAAAGAGACGTGCCGATTTCGCGTTGAACTTGTGGCATGGCTTTTCGGTGAAACTAGCTGTACATCGTCTCTATTTTCGAGACGAATTCGGAAGCAAAGTTTTCCATCCGGGAAGCAAGCGAACGGATTCCCTGGAGGAAATGGTTATAGGCGATTAGCGCTGGGATTGCCGCGGCGAGACCCGCCGCTGTGGTGATGAGCGCCTCGGCAATGCCGGGGGCCACCGCGCGCAGGCTGGCAGTACCGGCGTCACCTAGGCCTGAAAACGCGTCCATCACGCCCCAAACCGTGCCGAATAGTCCGATGAAAGGGGAAACGGACGCGATGGTTGCAAGAGTGGACATGCCGCGTTCGAGGCGCCGGACTTCGTCACCGGCCGCGACATGCATTTCCACGCCGATGGCGCCGGTGTTTTTCGGCTTGCCGCCGTGAGGCGCCGCGCCGTTCATTTGTGCACTCAATTCGGAATAGCCTGCGTTATAAACGGAAGCGAGAGGAGTTCCAGTGCCGCCGCGAAGGCTTTTCGGATTGGGCAGTCCGCCGCCCGCGCGGAAGATTTCCAGGAACCGAGCGGTCTTGCGATCCATTCCGCCGAGTTGAAACCATTTCTGGAAGATCAACGCCCAGGAAAAAACGGAAAGGATGAAGAGAATTCCGAGGACTGCGCGCGCCACCCCGGTCGTTTCTTCCAGAAGACTGAGCGGGCTGGCAAAAAGTAGAAGTGCCAGGCTTTGAATTGTTATTCTCCAAAAAACATTTTAAGTACGACCCGAATTAAAACCTAGCACACGTATCCCAGAGGGTCAAACCAATCAGACGCAGCGTGCGCAGAAAATGCTGCCTGTGCACGATGAATTTCTGCCTGCTCGGGTGTTTTTTTGCGCACGGCGAGCATTGGATGGCGTGTGATAAGATCGACGGCGATGGGAAAAGCGTTCGATGTCGGAATCGATGTATTGGTTCGTCCAGCCGTGCGTGCGCAGATGTCCGGCTGCGCGCCCGATGGGCAGCCTGCGACGCAGTCCGCACCCAATAATGATGACCGCGCCGCAGGGAAGAGCTTCTACATCGAGACGTTCGGTTGCCAGATGAACGCGCACGATTCGGAGAAAGTTGCCGGCGTGCTGCTGGCGCGCGGCTATCGCGCCGCCTCGAGCGTCGCGGAAGCCGACTTGATGCTTTACAACACCTGCAGCATTCGTGAGAAAGCCGCGCAAAAGGTGTTTTCGCGTTTGGGCGAATATCGTTATGCCCCTAAGGGCAAAGTAATCGGGGTGTTGGGCTGCCTGGCGCAACAGGAAGGCGAAGAGATTTTCGAGCGGGCGCCTTGGGTGAGTCTGGTGTGCGGTTCAGCCAGTTATCGAAAGCTGCCGGAATTGGTGGAACAGCTTGAAAGCGGCGGGCGCCGCGTCATGGGGCTTGACCTCGATACGGACGAGACGTTTGAAACGGAGATTACCCGCAGGGACAATCCGTTTCGCGCATACCTGACCATCATCGAGGGATGCAACTACGCGTGCTCCTATTGCGTGGTGCCGCATACACGCGGGCCGGAACGCAGCAGACGCAGCGATGCAGTCTTATCAGAGGCGAGGCGGCTCGCTGACGCAGGATACAAAGAGATTCAGCTTCTCGGCCAGACAGTGAATTCGTATCGCGATCCATCGGCGCGGGGCTTGAACTTTGCGGCGCTGCTGCGCGAAGTGGCCGCGACCGAAGGTATTCGGCGAGTACGATTTACCACGTCCCATCCGAATGACTTTACGCGCGAGATTGTGGATGCAATCGACGAGACGCCGGAGCTTTGCGAGCACATTCACTTGCCAGTGCAATCGGGATCGACGCCGATCCTGCGAGCGATGCGGCGCACGTATACGCGCGAGGAATACCTCGAGAAGATCTCTTGGCTTCGCGGTGCTCGTAAGGAATTCAGCCTTACCACGGATGTGATCGTCGGCTTTCCCGGTGAGACAGACGCCGATTTCGAGCAGTCGATTACGCTGCTCGATACGGTCGGGTTCGATGGCGTGTTTTCGTTTATGTATTCGCCGCGTCCGAATACGTCCGCAAGTTCACTGGCGGCAGCTGTTCCCGAAGAAATAAAGAAGAAGCGACTGGCGATCGTGCAGGAACGTCAGCGACAGATACAGTTGGCCCGAAACGAAGCATTAATTGGGCGAGACTTCGAGGTGCTTGTCGATTCTTTTCATGTTGCGCGCGGACAATGGGCCGGAAGGACGCCGAGCAACCGGGTTGTAAATTTCGTTTCAGAGCGAGAGAATCTTCTTGGTGAGTTTGTTTCGATAAGAGTGACGCGTGCGGGGCCAAACAGCCTCGTAGGCGAAGAAATTTAGGACCGGGAGGTTGCCATGGAACTTGAGGTGAAAATCCGTGGACTCATGATGGACCCGGTCACGAATATGCCAGTGGTGGTTTTGAAGGAAACCCAGGGCACCGGCGTCCTGCCGATCTGGGTCGGTATTTATGAAGCGAATGCGATTGCGCTGGAAATCGAAAAGGTGCAGACACCCCGGCCGATGACGCACGACCTGCTCAAGAACGTTCTGATGGGCCTCGATATTCACGTGCAGAAAGTGGTCGTCAGCGATCTGAGAGACGATACGTTCTACGCGCTGATCTGGATGGAGCGCGAGGGTCAGATCATCTCACTCGATTCGCGCCCGAGCGATGCGCTCGCGCTGGCACTGCGGCTGGATTGCCCGATTTTCGTGAGCGACGAGGTGTTGAAGAATTCAAAGATGGCCAGCGTCATCAACGAAAAGAGTTCCAGCGAAGAAATGCGTAAGTGGCTTGAGAACCTGAGCGACGAAGATCTCGGCCGCTATAAGATGTAGCCTGTTTTTTTCACTTTAGAGTGTCCTGTAGGCGAATAGAAGGCGAATATTCTAATCGCAACTGCGCAGAATTAAAAATCGCGCTAAGTCTCGCATTATCAGTGTTCGTCCCTGTTCTAATCGCAATCAAAATGGCAAATTTGTAAAAACCGGAAGCCGAAAAGTGACGAATGCGACAGACTGCTCCTGCAATGAGTCTGGAAACGGCAAAGCGCGTTTTCCGCATTGAAGCTGCCGCGATCGAAGGCCTGATCGCTCGCCTCGACGTCCGCTTTGAGCAAGCCGTGGAACTGCTTTTCGGCTGCAACGGCCGCGTTGCAGTCACTGGTATGGGCAAGTCCGGCCTGATCGGGCGCAAAATTGCCGCCACATTTTGCAGCACAGGCACGCCTGCCTATTTTCTCCACGCAAGTGAAGCGCTTCATGGCGACTTAGGCGTGCTCACCGCCGGCGATGTGCTGCTGGCGATTTCGTCGAGCGGCGAGACGGAAGAATTGATTGAGCTGCTCGAAGCCGTGAGGCGGCTGCGGATTAAGTTGGTGACGCTGACCGGAAAACCGCGCTCCACGCTGGCGCTTGCAAGCGACGCTGTGCTCGATATTACTGTGAAGGAAGAGGCATGTTCGCTGAATCTCGCGCCGACCGCCTCCACGGCTGCCGCGCTTGCTATGGGTGACGCGCTCGCGATCGCCCTGCTCGAACGTCGCGGTTTCAGGGAAGAGGACTTTGCCGCGCTGCACCCCGGTGGCCGGTTGGGAACGAAGCTGCGACGCGTCGAGGCGCTGATGCACAAAGGCGATGACGTGCCTCGTGTGGCACCCGATACGAAAATGCCCGATGTGATTTACGAAATGAGCCGAAAGGGACTCGGCCTCACGGCCGTCACGCAGTCGGGCGGTAAGCTCCTCGGGGTCATCACGGATGGCGACCTGCGGCGTGTGATGCAGAGCCGCAAGGGAAATGTGCTCGAACTCGCCGCCTCCGATTGCATGACGCGCAATCCTGTGACGCTTGCCGCCACCGAGTTGGCCGCCACAGCCTTGCGGGTAATGGAAGAAAAGAAAATTACTTCAGTATTGGTTGTGGATGCCGCCGAGAAGCTCGAAGGCGTCCTCCACATTCACGACTTGTGGACATTGCAACTTTTCTGAGCCAATTTCCTGATCGGAGCGCTTCGTGCCCATTCGCGAGATGAAATTCCCACCGGCAGTGATGCGCCGTGCTCGAAAGGTTCGGCTATTCCTCATGGACGCCGATGGCACGCTTACGCCGGGCACGGTTTGCCTCCAGGCCTTTTCGGATGGCAGCGTAGCGGAGATGAAGGTATTCAATGCCCAGGACGGCGCCGGGATCAAACTCGCGAGCATCATGGGGATACGCACCGGCGTGATTACCGGCCGGAATTCGCCGGCGATGGCGCAGCGCGCCCGCGAAATGGGCATGGAATTTGTGATTCAGGGACAGGCAAGAAAGCTAGAGGCTTATAAAGGAATTCTTGTTCGGGCGGGCGTCAGTGACGAGGAGGTCGCCTATCTGGGCGACGATTTGCCTGACCTGCCGCTGCTTGGGCGGGTGGGCTTGGCCGTTGCCGTGGGCGACGCCGTCTTTGAGGTGAAGCGCGCTGCGCACTACGTGACCAAGGCTCCCGGAGGTAGAGGTGCCGCACGAGAGGTCGTCGAATTGATCCTCAAATCCCAAAACCGTTGGAAAGAAGCGATCCCTCGCGCCCTGGCGTGAAAGCGTCTTCAGGCCTTCCGCACGGGAGGACCGTGTACAGGGAAAGCCCTATTGCGCGGAAATGCCCTAGGAAGAGAATTAATCGTTTTGCTGGTTCCATAGGCTAAATCAAATCTGCGCTAATGTCCGATCGTTTGGCTTTGCGGCTGCGAGTCGCTCAGGACTGCTGCGTGTTATCGATCAGCCTCTAATCGAGGTCGTTTTCATCGGCATTTGTAGGCGCCTTTCGGCAACGAAGAGTGACTAAAGATCAGTTGTCGCCCAATCTCGACATGTGAAGGAGACGAAAAACATATGAGCACCACGCCAGTGAATGCAAGATCGGCAGACCTTGCCTCAATTCTTTCGCGCAAGGAGCAGACGATTCTCGCGGAGTGGATCAAAGAGATGAGCGGGACAGTGCGGCGCAGCGACCTTTTGAAAGAGAGCGAGCTACAGGCGCAGTGTGCGCAGTTCCTTAGGCTGGTGTCTGCGGCTCTCGAATCCGGCGGCTCGAACTTTCAGACGTCGACGTGGGAGCCTGTCCGCGAAATGCTCGCCAACATTTCGCGTAGTCGTGCCCTCCAGGGATTTAGCCCCACCGAAACCGCATCATTTGTCTTTTCGGCCAAGCGACCGATATTTACTCAGATTCGCGAAGCGGTCGGAGGCGACAGCGAGGCATTGGCGGCGCAGATGTGGGCTGCGACTGAATTGCTCGACGCGATGGGACTCTACACATCTGAGGTATATCAAAAATCCCGCGAAGAGGTAGTCCGGCGCCAGCAGGAAGAGTTGCTTGAGCTCTCGACGCCGGTAGTGAAGTTATGGGAAGGTATTCTCGCTTTGCCGCTGATCGGCACGCTCGATAGCGCCCGCACGCAGGTCGTGATGGAGTCAATGCTTGACGCGATTGTGAAAAGTAACTCCCGCATTGCGATTATTGATATCACCGGGGTCCCGACCGTGGATACCGTCGTCGCCCAGCATCTGCTTAAGACGGTCACCGCCGCTCGCTTGATGGGCGCCGATTGCATCATCAGCGGCGTGCGCCCGCAGATCGCGCAGACAATCGTGCACCTGGGCATCAACCTTTTGGACGTCACAACCAAAGCCACTCTCTCGGCGGCCTTCATGCTGGCGCTCCAGAGGCTCGGAATTACGTTCAACGCCCCAGTGGCCAAAGCCTAGGAGCCTCCGTGGAGAAGATACCTATTCTTAGAATGGATCAGTTTCTGCTCGTGACGATCCAAGTAGACATGCACGACCGGCTCGCGATGGCCTTGCAGGACGATTTGACAAAGGCCATCAGCGAAACGGAGGCCCGCGGGGTGTTGATCGATATATCGAGCCTTGAGATCGTCGATTCATTTATTGGCCGCATGCTGGCGAATATCGCAGCGATGTCGCGAGTGCTCGATGCCGATACGGTTGTCGTCGGCATGCAGCCTGCCGTGGCAATCACTCTTGTGGAACTGGGGCTTTCTCTCCCGGGAGTGCGAACAGCTCTGAATGTGGACGCGGGAATGTCCTTATTGCGGGCATCAGTCAACGGCAATGGGGAGGCGTATGGCGGTCGTTTCAGCTGAGACGATGCCCGTGCAAGCGGAGCCTGACGTGGTCAGCGTCCGTCGGCGTGTCCGCGAGGTCACGGCACAAATGGGGTTCAGCTTGGTCGATCAAACGAAAATCGTGACCGCCGCGAGCGAGCTCGCCCGTAATACGGTCATACACGGCGGCGGGGGTACTTTGCACATCGAGTCGCTAAACGGTCCGCGCACCGGCCTTCGCCTGACGTTTCAGGATAACGGCCCCGGGATTCCAGATATTGACTTGGCCCTACGCGATGGCTTCACGACCGGTACCGGGTTGGGCTTGGGACTCGGCGGTGCGAAACGGTTGGTGAGTGAGTTCGACATCAGTTCGCGCGTTGGCGCAGGAACAACCATCGTAGCGACGCGCTGGAAATAGCCGAATGTTAATCGAGGTTACAGAACCAAGCCAAGCCGGAGAAGCGCGCCGCAGGGCGGCCGCGCTTGCCGAGGAATTGAACATGAGCGAGGAGCGACGTGGCGAAATTGCATTGGTCACCACCGAGATGGCCACTAATTTGGTTAAGCACGCCGGACGCGGACACATCCTCTTCCGTTCACTAGGGGACGGCGGCCATGGCGGATTGCAAATCACCAGCGTGGACAGCGGGCCGGGCATCGCCGATATAGCAAGAGCCCTCGAGAACGGCCCATTGGCATCAGGTTCGCTCGGTAGTGGATTAGGGACCATCAAGCGGGTACCCGATTTCTTTGATCTCTACTCTGTGCCAGGTTCGGGGACGGTGGTTAGCGCCGAATTCTGGAATCACACGAAATCCGGCAGGAAGATTCCACCGATTCAGGTGGGCGTGGTATCGGAGCCGATTCGTGGCGAAGAAGTCTGCGGTGACGGTTGGTATGCCCGCGATTCACCCAGTGGGGCGCTTCTGATGGTCGTGGATGGATTAGGACATGGACCGTTTGCATCGGAGGCCGCCCGCGAAGCCGAAAGA
>DATEGW010000170.1:0-28923 GCA_035279845.1 Candidatus Acidiferrales bacterium
TCCTCGCATCAGTCTTGCTTTTTTTCAGACCTACCTCGAAGATTATCAGTCTGAGAACTCCTGAATGCCTTCGACACCATTCGGCGATCGTCTGAGGCGCGAGCGCGAAATGCGCGGCGTGACCATTGAGGAAGTCGCCGCGGCTACGCGCATCAGCCCGCGATTTTTAGAGGCGCTCGAAAACGAGCAATGGGACCGTCTTCCTGGCGGCGCGTTTAATCGCGGATTTATTCGCTCGGTGGCGCGGTATCTCGGGCTTGATGAAGAAAGCATGGTGGCTGAATACGCATTGGAGACGAAGGGTGTGAATCAGTCTGCCGCTGCGTCCGACTCCGGCACGCAGGGAATGCCACGCGATTTGCGACCGGTTGTCGCCGGTGCCGTCATCATCGTACTGATCATTCTCGGGCTCATTTTTACGATCCATCACTATCGCGCTGCTGCGCGTGCGCGGGCGAGCCAATCGCAGAAACAACCTCCAGCCGTTCGCCAGACACCTCCATTGAACGAACCGGCAATTCCAAGTACACCGTCGCCTTCTGGAGGCTCCCATTAGCGCCGAATTGCGAGAAGCATTTCGCACGGGACAGATACGATCGGAACAGAAAGCAGCACTTTGCTCGGGAACGCTACCGCTGGCACCGGAGGATCGCGCCGAATGCCTGGCCATCCTGGCAGTGGATGCCGACGGTTCGATTGCCGAGCGCGCTTTGAACGCACTGCTGTCGCAGCCGCCAGAGTCGATGCTCGCCGCTTTGAACCGCACGGATTCTGATTTGCGGCTATTTGACTATTGCGCAAAGAATTGTCCGGAGAAGCCCGGAGTCGCGGACGCCTTTGCAAAAAACGCCGCCTGCCCACCCGAAAAGGTGACGACCGTTGCCACGCATCTGACCTCCGCGGGCATTCAAGCTCTCCTCGATAATCTCGAGCGATTTTGCTCCGACGCGCATCTGGTGGCGGCGGTTTCGCGATCCACCTCTGCCACGCCGGAACAGCGATCGATGCTTGACGAGATGCAGAAAGGCGCCCTTTCTGAGGCTGAAATTCGGGAGGTGGCAGACGCGGAGCCCGACGCAGGACGCCGAGTAACGCTTACGCAGAAAATCGCAAAAATGAACGTGGTGCAGCGTCTCACGCTGGCGCTGAAGGGTGGGCGTGAAGAACGGATGTTCCTAATCCGCGATCCGAATAAGCTGGTTCAGCGCTGTGTGCTACAGTCACCGCGGCTCACGGATTCGGAAGTGGAGCTGTTCGCTGCGCAGACCAACCTTTCTGTCGAAGTATTGCGCACGATTTCGCTCTCGCGCCTGTTCATAAAAAACTATATGACTGTGAAGAATCTCGTCTTTAATTCGAAGACTCCTCTTGACGTTTCACTGGGCTTGATGAAGCGTCTCAACGCACCTGACCTGATGAAGCTCACAACAAATAAAAATGTGCCTGAAACGCTCAGGAGCTCTGCCGTCAAGCTGCATCGCAAACGTAAAATGGGCGGCTCGGGTGAATGAAGTTCAGCAAGGATCCGCTACGAATTCTTATGAGTAGCCACTTTCTCTAGAATTTCAGTGGACAATACGCGCATCTCATCGTGAACCAGAGCGTTTGATGCAAGGATGGTCGGCCCGCCAAGACGGTATCCGCCTCCATCAAGCGCCGTGACTTCCCCACCCGCCTCGCTGACGATCAGACTGCCGGCAGCGGTATCCCAGGCATTCAGGCCGAATTCCCAGAAACCCTCGAACCGTCCGCAGGCGACCGAACAAAGGTCCAACGCGGCAGAGCCGTCTCGCCGAACACCGTGCGACCGAAGCGTAAATCCCCAGTAGAAATCCATATTCGCGCTGTTGTGGCGCATGTGCGTGGGAAATCCCGTCGCGACAAGGCTGGCGCCAAGCTTCGGCACAGACGACGTGTGGATCGGCTTGCCGTTCAGCCGTGCTCCTTCGCCGCGAACTGCGCTGAACGTCTCATTCAGCATCGGATTCACGACGACACCGACGACTGGCGCCTCTCCTTCGTACAAGGCAATGGATGACGCGAAACAAGGATATCCATGAGCAAAATTCGTGGTCCCATCGAGAGGATCAATGTACCAGCAGAATTTCGCACCAGTGGCTGCGCCCTGGCTGCCTTCTTCGGCAACAATCGCGTGATCGGGAAACACTTTTCGGATGCGTCCCACTATAGCCGCTTCCGTCCGGCGATCCGTGTCGGTCACAAGATCGACCTCGCCTTTGTATTCAATCCTTTTGGGCTGCTCGGCGCCTGCGCGAATAATCGCGGCCGCTTCAGCCGCTGCTTCCAGAGCAAATTCAAGATATTCATTCATGTGAGTGCACCGATGCCGCGTTAGAGATTACCAATGCTATCGAACGTTTGTCAGCGCAATCTGTGAGGCGCAGGACGAATTTTGGCACGCGGACTTCGTGAGCGGCGGCCAAGCCTATTTCGTAGTGAAATATTCTTTACGGTAGCTGAGTGTATAGGGGCCGACAACTCGCAATTCAACATGACGGTCGCTGCCTGGCGGTGGCGTCGGCTGCGGATAGTAAGCAAGCAGGTATTGCGTTCGAAGCTCGCGATTGATCTTGTCAAATATCGATTGAATCTCGCCTACGTTGTCGAGCATAAACATAGCTCCGCCCGTGCTGTCGGTGATCGTAATTAAAGCATGTTCTCCGGCGGTATTTCGCCCGTTCTCATTCTTGACTGGACGAACCACAATTGTATAAAGCAGTTCACTCGACGCCACCGCAGCCTGACGCGCTTCATTGAAATCTGCGCCGCTGGTCGTTTCGCCTGCATCGGTCACCATCACGATTGCACGCCGGCGATCCTGGGGCCTACGGGTGAGAGCATCAGAGCCGAGTACCAGCGCGTCGTAGATGGAAGTTCCATCGCCCGGCTGTATACGTCGCACATCGCTTTCGAGGCGGGGCACATTGTCCGAAAAAACGCCGATCTCCGTGACCGCGTCCGAGATCTCAAAAACCGACAGGGAATCCCCCGGTCGCACCACCTGACGAATGAAACGGGCGGCTGCTTCGAGCTCGAATTTCAGATCCATATAGGCGCTGGCGCTCGAATCGATCATCAGGGCGAGGTCGACAGGGCGGCTCGTTTGCGCTTCAAAACGTTCTATCTTTTGAGGCACTCCCTCTTCGAAGAGAGAAAAGGCGCTTTCGGGCAAATTCGCCACTGGCGTGCCATTTTTATCCATCACGCTTGTAAGGATGCTTACGAGATTCGTCTGCGACTTGATTACGGGCCCTTGGTCGTGTGCTGCTGCGGAATTCGACGGATCGGCGCCGGGCTTTGGCTGGAACGGATGCCATTTGCCGTCGGCCTGCGCAGTTTGGGCTGTCGAGGCAAATCGGAACCGGCGGCCCAGGTCCTTGCCGTGCGACGCCATCGCGAACGCGCATACTAGCGCGGCGCATATGGCGGCCAGTCGGCGGCCGAGTCGACCCTTGACGTGAGCAGGGATGGTCCGGGCGCCGCGGGACACACTGGCAGATATACAGCAGCCATGATCCACCGCCTGACGTTTCCTCATCTAAGCTTCAGATTCATTTTGGCGCGAAATGGCTTCCTGACGCACAGCCTCACCCTCAGCCCACACAGCACCGCCCACAAAAAACTCCTTCTTCCAGATAGGTACGGTACGCTTCAACGTGTCGATGGCATATCGGCAGGCGTCGAATGCGGCCGCGCGGTGTGCCGAAACAACGGCGATCAGGACGCTTGTTTCGCCGATTTCCAGGCGTCCAAGGCGATGCACGATCGCCAGCCGTCGAATCGGGAACTTTTGCCGGATATGAGCGCCGATTTCACGGATTTTCGCCCAAGCCATTGCTTCATAAGCTTCGTATTCCAGGTAGAGCGTTTGCTGACCTTTGAAATTGTTTCGGACGAAGCCATCGAAAAGCACGAGCGCACCGTCTTCCGGCGCCTTGAGAATGTCTACGATTTCCTGCGTGTCGATGGACTTTCGCACCAGCCGAAAGATATCGGCCGTATGGTCCTCTCCGCCGCTGACGGGCGGCAGAAAAGCGACCTCGTCTCCGTTCGCGAGCTCTGTCTTGGTATCGGCATATTCTTGATTCACTGATGTGGCAACCGAAGCGCGGAATCCAGCGAATTTCGGAAAGCGGCGTCCATAGCGCTCCAAAAGGTCTTCAAGTTTTGTCCCTTCGGAAACGTCGATGGTTTCCTCCGGCACGCCGACAATTTCTTTCAGTTGCCCAAAAAATAGGACCCGTACTCGCATTGCCGCATTCTATCGCGCTCGTTCGCTTGCAAGAAGGCGATCTATATCTGCGCGATTACTCTCATGTTGGGTTTAAATACGAAGGTAGCCTAGCTTCGTTGCAGACGGACGAACCGGTCGCCGACCGGTGGGAGCTCCGGAAAATCCGTGTACGGTTCGGATTGATACCAGTAGGCTACCGAATAGAAGTTATCGGCGCGATCATTTGCCGTGCCGTGTTCAATGGTATGCTTCAGATAGCGCGTGAACGTCACCGGGTTATCGGAGTGCCAGCGATAAAGGCAATAACGTCCGCCGGTACGTTCAGCGTCAACGATGAAAGGCGCGCCGTTGTGACGGAATGAGAATGGAACGGCGCCGTCTACACCGCCGAAGTCCCATGCTCCGTTGAAATAATCTTCTGTGCCCGTGCCGGTGATGGCGGGTTTGGATTGATCGTCGATGAAAACCATATCGTCACCTTCGCCCATCCAGCCGTCCGAATTCTGCAGGACGCCGAGCGTGACTCCCATTAGATGGCCTTTGCCATGCGTCTCGACAAAGACGTAATTGTTCTCTCCAAGCAAATTTTGCCCAGCGAAAGATTTCATGGCGATGTTCGGCGCTTTCTGCCGATATTGGGCGTGGAAATACATGGCGTCATCCGGGAGAGCCGGTACGAGCTGATAGTCGATATTTGAATAGAATGCACCGATCTGCGCCGAGCTTTCGTTCGTGACGGTGATTCGTGCAGAACCGCGAAACGGCATCGCGAAATAGCTGTTTAATGCGCGAATAGGCGAGCAACTTAGGAATTGCGATTCGTAGTTGAAGAATTGCGCGAGATTAAGTCCGAAGAAATCGCCAATGGGCGTTTCGACGCTCGGCTTCGGATTTCCTTCCCAATACATGCGCAAAACGATTTGCTTGAGCAAATCACGATTTCCGCTGCCGATCGTGAACCAAACGTGCGTAATTACTCCGGGACCATCGGAGGAGAAGACTTCCTGCGTTGCGCCTGCCGGAATCTGGTAGCGGTCGGCATTGGCACCTGTTCGGTCATAGCTGGACTGCTTCAATGACCTGTGGCTTTGAGTGCGGGTGTAGTGCGGCAACACTGTGGCCGACGGTTGTTGCGCAGATTGAGCCGTGAGTTGGCGAGTCGCGAGCGCGCCCAAACCTGCGGCTCCAGCAAGGCGCCGAAGAAAACCGCGGCGAGGAGAAATGATGCGGTCTGGCATGAAGAAAACTCCTTTCAGCTCTGGAGGTAGCGATGACCGGCGGATGGTAACACAGCGCATTAGGCAACGACGCCCTTAGAAAGTGCTGCAGTTTTTTCATGCCGAAAAATAGAGGCTATGCCCCACTCGCGCGTAGAGGCCGATTGAATAGGATTGGGTTGTATGCTGAGCCCTGCCTTTTCTCGATACTGGCGCCGCACATTTTTACTGCTCTGTGTGTTTGCTCCGCTTCTCGCGACAGCTGACAACATTCCTGTTCGCTTCGCGGAAGGTGTATCGCGAGGTTTCCTGGTGGTAAGCGACGAGAGTGGACACAAAATCGCACACGGTGACGATGAGCAGGTGCTGCGCGACGGCAAGATCGAAAACCGCCTGACGATGCAGTTCAAGGATGGCTCATCCTATGAGGAGACCACGGTATTCACTCAACAAAAAAGCTTTCGATTGGTCAGCGACCATTTGATTGAAAAAGGTCCGTCGTTCAAAACACCGATCGATGCGTTGATCGACGCCGCGACCGGGCAGGTCACGATTCATTACATCGGCAAGGGTAAAGAGAAAACGTTCCATAAAAAAATGAAATTGCCGCCCGACATCGCCAATGGAATGCTGTTCGTGCTCGTAAAAGACATCGATCCGAGTTCGCCGAAGACTGCCGTTTCATATTTATCGCTTGGGGAGCATCCCAGGATCGTGAAGCTGGTATTCACTCCAGAGGGGAGAAAACCGTTTGAAACCGCCGGAGTGCGTAGAGATGCGCTCCACTACGTCATGCATATCGATATTGGAGGCATAGCGGGGGTCGTGGCGCCTCTTGTGGGCAAACAACCGCACGACACTGACCTCTGGGTGATTGGGGGCGACGCGCCGACTTATGCCGCTTCGGCAGGTCCGTTATACGGAGATGGGCCCGTGTGGAGAATCAGCCTGGTGAGCCCGGAAGAAGCATCGGCTAATACTAATGAGCGTGAACGGAAATAGGACTACGTTTCGGAGTCGAAGACGATACAGTCGTTGGCGACCGAGCATGCGTGTAGGCAGCCTTCGGATGCGGCGATTTCGCCTTTGCGGACGCGAGGTTTGTTCCGTTCCTCACGACTATCCGCCAAATCGATTGTTCGCCGTGTTTTGTTTTGCGCAGGCTAACGATGGTCGCCAGAAGAAACTTTTGCGCGTTAATTTTCCGTGGGCGTTTGGAGGACTTGGTCGACGACGATCGTGTCGAGCAGGAGCTTACGAGCCTCCATGTGGAGGCCTTGCTGATCAAGAGCATCGAAAAGCGAAACGGGTGTGCCGCCAAGCAGTTGAAGAGCCCGCGGCGGCAGGTTGACGCCAGCGTTTGCGCCGGAGCGAACTAGCAGAATGTAATAATCTTCCTGCGTTATGTCGAGCGTAAAGTCGTACGTTCCCTTCAGATCCGTCATGTTTACAATCGGTCGATCCATATATAAGGCCAACTGTCGGACAAACTGGTTCATATTGAATCTGTGAAATTGAAATTGGTCATTCGCAAAGGTGTACGAACTGCCGTGTCCGAGATCAATTGAAACGCCCGCAGCACTACCCGCAGCCGCGACATTCACCGAGCCGCTTGGCACAGACGATGGGGCATCTGTCGGCGATTCGGTGAGTTTGAGCGGGGACTTTCCCAACGACAGTGCGTACGCCGGTCCATCCTTGGTCTCATGATGGACTTTTAGACCAAAGCGGTCTGCGAGAAGCGATTGGAGCATTTCGGGTATCTGGTCCGTCGTCGCACCCTCAGGGAGCTTAGCGCTTATGTCGAAGCGAGCAGATGCCATCCAGTCTGGGCCAGAGACCATGTTCCACTGCACCCGGTACGCCATCGCGATTAGGTTCTTGAGGCTTTGCGAACCGAGGTGGGCCTGCGCGCCATCCATGCGCAAGCCCGAGTTGACGCGGTCCGGCGTAGAGGATTCTGACGGACGTATCGAGGCGACCTCGAATTGGAGTTTGGGAGACGGCTGCTTCGCAGCGGCAGACTGATTTGTGGCGGCGGCTTGTCCAAACGCGAGGCTTGCTGCAAAGAGTCCAAGACCAATTGCACACACCGATTTCATGTGGTCTCTCCAACTGTGAAGAGCGGTTTCTCAGATGCTAACACGTTTTTTGGCTCCGCAATATTACAGGGAGATAGATCGGTAGAGGCTGATTGAGGACGAGAGCCTTCTAAGCGCGATCGGCAAAGTGTCACGGCGTCCAGGCCGGCCACGGCGTGAAGCAAAGTATAAAAATGATGATCGCGACGACAGTTAGAATGCGGCGCTTGGGATCGAGCTTCTCCCACGGATCGTAAAAAGGAGGGTGCCGATAGCGCAACGAGAGGATCGTGAGGATGAAGCCCCAGATGAGCCAACCCAGCCAGGTGTAAATGCCGAGGCCCACCAAAGCTAGCCCGACGGCGAGCGATGCCTGACGATGCTTGTCCGGGGCGACGCTGAACAGGATGTGGCCGCCGTCAAGCTGCCACACGGGCAGCAGGTTCAGCGCCGTGGCGAACATGCCGATCCAAGCAGCCCAGCCAATCGGAGAAATGACAATCCAACCCGGATTGACGTGGGGATGGTAGAGCGTCTTGAAGAATTGCAGCAGCGGCGGATCGCCAAAGAGAATGCTGGCGTGATTTTGGACGCCCGGCACAATCTTCGCCGCCGCGACACCGTAGGCGAGGGCGGGCGCGGCAATCAGAAATCCGACGATCGGTCCGGAGATACCGACGTCGAAAAGCGCCTTGCGCGTCGTAATTGGCGAACGAATGCGGATAAACGCGCCGAACGTCCCGAAAAGAGTGGGTGCGGGAATAAAGTAGGGATAGGTCGCATCAATGCCGTAGAGGCGGCAGGCCACAAAGTGGCCCATTTCGTGGGCCATCAAAATGACCAGCAGCATGAATGAAAAAGGGACGCCAAGCACAAGCAAATGCGGATGCTGAAATGGAACCAGCATCAGCGTGAACGGGTCCTGGTTGCCGGAAAAGGGTTCGCGATTCTGCATGTAGGAAAGCGCGAACTCGGAGCCTACTGAGAGCGTGGTGAGGACGGTAAGGAGGAAGAGCAAGAGCGCCGGCCAGAACGCTGGAGGCTTCGGCGGAGAGACTCGATGCAACTCCGGCAACGGAGGAAATCGCGAATCGAGGACTTCAACCGGAATTTCGCCGTGGCCGTTGCTGGACATTAAGTGCCTATGAAATCTGGATGCGCAGCGCCAAGACGGAGGTGCGCTGGGCGCTTTCTAACGCAACAGCCGAGCGATGTAACGGCGAGGCTAAACGTGCTTAGGCAAAGCCGATCTGGCGCAGTCCTCAGGATTTTGCCGCAGCGGCCGGCAGCGCTTGCAATTCCTTGCCAGGTTTGAAACGGACAGCCTTGCCGGGAGGAATGCTCACCTGTTGCCCCGTGCGGGGGTTGCGGCCGATGCCGGTCTTCCGAGGCTTCACGTTAAACACCCCAAACCGGCGCAATTCAATGCGCTCACCGCGTCCCAGAGCGTTCTTCATCGCTTCAAACACGGTTTCGAGCGCCTGCTCGGCTTTGGTCCGGGATACATTGGGGTTCTTTGTCAGGATGGCGTTCACGATGTCGAGCTTGATCACAAATCCTCCCGTACCTTCATTTTGGCCGGAAACCTATGCTAAACAAGGGGTTTGCGGGTTGTCAAGCCGTCCTATGATACACTGTCGCGCTCGCCCAATCAGAAAAATGGCGGAATCGAAATTCCGGGGGTAGGAATGTCCGTAAAGTCAGATAAGTGGATTCGCAAAATGGCGCTCGAGCACAAGATGATCGAGCCTTTCGAAGACCGCCAGGTCCGCGACGGCGTAATCAGCTTCGGCGTCTCGTCTTACGGTTACGATATGCGGGTAGCCGACGAATTTCGGATCTTCACAAACGTCAATTCGACGATCGTCGACCCCAAGAACTTTGACGCCAAGTCTTTCGTAGAGTTCAAGGGGCCGGTCTGCATTGTGCCGCCGAACTCGTTTGCCTTGGCGCGCTCGGTCGAGTTTTTCAGGATTCCGCGAAACGTCCTGACGATATGCGTGGGCAAGTCGACCTATGCGCGCTGCGGCATCATCGTGAACGTAACGCCTTTCGAGCCGGAGTGGGAAGGCTTCGTGACGCTCGAAATCAGCAATACCACACCCCTCCCGGCTAAGATTTACGCCAATGAAGGTCTCTGCCAAGTCGTCTTCTTCGAGTCGGACGAGTCCTGCGAAATTTCGTACAAGGACAAGAAGGGGAAATACCAGTCACAGACCGGCATCGTCCTTCCGAAAATCTGATCGCCGCCTATCGCACGACGGGCACGTAATTCCGGCGGAACAACCGCTGTTGGGCGGCCAAGCGAGTTTCTCTTTTCGTGATATTTTTCACAAAGGGAGAACTCAATGGCCGACGCATCGCATCCTCCGCAAGGTAACACCCAACGGACGCATTCCTCGCATCGACATAAAAAACAGAGTTTTTGGCACCGGCATTCTCTGAGCATCGTGGCGTCGATTATTGTGGCAGTGTGGATCGTGGCTTACAGTTTCTCCAATCCCGATACGCATCTCGGCTCGTTTTTCGGGAACGCAATCGCGGATTGGACCGGCGTAGTCGTAACCGTCCTGGCTACGAAATGGCTTTACGAGAAGAACTCACGCGAGAGCCGCAAACCGCCGAAGCCACACGGTAGCCAACTCGTCTGCATGCTGCGCGAGCATTCGCTGAGCCTTTTCCTGCTCGTCACAGGGATCGGCTGGGTGATCCTGTTCGAGCACGTGAACGCGAACGGAAAATGGGGCGACGTCGTGGGCAATATTGTCTCTGAGTGGACACAAATCTTCGGAATGGTCATCCTGACAAAGCGTCTCATCGAATGGAGATCGAAAGAGTAGATTTCAAACAAAAGCGATTACGTTCGGACATGACCGGTCGAAGCCGGTCACGTCCGAGCGAACCGTCACGCGAGGTCGAAAAGCAGAACTTCCGCCGGCTTGACGGCCTGAACGAGAAGTCCAGGTTCGTTCGAGATAGCGGCGCCATCCCCCGCCGCGAGTTGCTTTCCATTCACAACAACCGCGCCTTTTGCCACTTGAACCCAGGCATGGCGTTCGGCTGCAAGTTTGTGCATTGCCTTGGCGCCTTCGTCGAAACGCGCAATGTAAAGGTTCGCGTCCTGGTGGATCGTAAGCGGCGCTTTCGGTCCCGCGACGAGCGCGAATTGGTTTCGCAGATCCGCGTCTGAAAACGCGAGTTGCTCGTAACTCGGTTTCAAGCCGCGGCGTTCGGGAAGAATCCAGATTTGAAGCAGGTGGACGGGATCCTTCGAGGACGCGTTGAACTCACTGTGCGTCACGCCTGTGCCCGCGCTCATGTGCTGAAGCTCACCGGGCCGGATCACGCCGGAGTTGCCCATATTATCGCGGTGTTGCAGCGCACCCTCTAGAACCCAGGTAAGGATTTCCATGTCGCGGTGCGGATGCATGCCGAAGCCCTGGCCGGGCGCGACGACGTCTTCGTTGAGCACGCGTAGCGAACGAAAGTGGACGTGCGCAGGGTCGTAGTATTGGTCGAAAGAAAATGTGAAGTGCGTATTCAGCCAGGAGATTTCATTGTGGCCGCGCTCTTCACTTGGGCGGATTTGAAGCATTGTCTTGCCTCCTTAAACGTCTGTTAATAAAGAAACCTTCCGATGGAGTGCTAGTTCCGAACAGGTGCGCTGGTTTTCGCCTTCGGTTCCGCCGTAAGAGGATTGCCAAGGTTGGCTGTGCCGAGCTTTCGACATAATGCCCGCAGCGTGTCCTGCTCCTCAGAAGACAAACGACTCATTTCTGCTGTGATCGCCGCAGCATGCTTCGGAAAAATACAGGCAATCAGCCGCCGACCCGCCGATGTGAGGCTGACAACCACCATGCGGCGGTCTTCCGTCTGCCGTTCGCGCCGCACCAAGCCACGCTTTTCGAGATTGTCGATGACGATGGTGACGTTGCCGCCGCTGCGAAGGAGCTTACGAGCCAAATCGCATTGATTTAATGGCCCGAGATGAAGCAGCGTCTCCAAAACGGCAAACTGCCCGTGCGTCAGACCACTCATTTCAATTTGGGCGTCCAGCCGCGCCACTAAGGAATCCGCGGAGCGCATGAAATTTATGAAGGCGCAGAGTGCCCGTTCTTCGTCGGCTGTTCCGTTGTAGTGAGTTGGCATCGCCTTTCGCCACTCGTTTGAATTCAAATGATTCGATGCGATCCATGGCAAAACGATTCAGCCGGTACGGGAGACACGGGCGGGCAAAGTCACGTATGCAGCAAAAACATCGCCCAAAAGAGGGCCGCTATAAAAGCGCCAACGGCGAGTCTAAAGACAAGTTCCGGCTTACGGCAAGCCACCGTCGTCAGGGCTTCTGCGTGGGCCTGAGTTCTATTTCGCTGATGAAGCTTTGGGGCGCCTGCGTAACGAGGGTTTCGACGGCGTGGGCAACGTCGTCGGGCTGAAGCATTTTGGCCGGATCCTTTTTGCCATGAGGCGAGAATTCAGTAGCAACGCTGCCCGGACAAATCGCGCTCACCCGGATGCCATAGGCGCGCAAATCTTCGGCGGCACACCGTGTGAGGCCAAGGAGTCCCCATTTAGAGGCACAATAGATACCGCCGCCGGGAATTGCGTTCTTCCCGGCCAGAGAGGCGATGTTAACGATATGGCCGCTCTTGCGTCGAATCATTCCAGGCGCCACGGCCTTCGTCAGCAGGAACACGGCCTTCAGATTGGTGTCTAACATCGTGTCCCAGTCCGACTCCAACGCGTCCTGTATAGGACTGAAGGTGCCGACGCCCGCATTGTTAACGAGGATGTCCACGGACCCTAGCGCCTGCTCGGTTTTGGAAACGAGTGCTGCGACTTCGTCCGTGTGCGTGAGGTCTGCGGAAATTGCCGCCACTTTCGTGCTGGATTGCAACTCGCGCGCTACATCGTCCAGCCGATTGCGATCCCTGGCGGAGATGCTCACACTTGCGCCGAGGGCGCCGAGACGGTACGCAATGGCCAAGCCGATACCGCGATTCGCACCGGTCACGAGAGCAACTTTTCCATCGAGAGGCTTTTGCGGCTGCATGGTCAAACTCCGTGAGGCGACGTTTTACGAACATTCACCATCCCATAATCAGACCACGAGCGTTACAAAAGTGCAAAGAGAAGAGCGTATGTACGGGGCAGAGCCGATTTTGCCTTGCACGCGCCAGAGGGTTTACCTATAATCCCGACGATTTATTGTCTTCAGACGATTTGACTTAGATGTAGGCGAAAAACTCCAAATCCCTCGGATATGCGCCAGGAGGCAGGCGAGTGAAGATGCGAAAATACAAACAAACGATTCTGATTGCGCTTGGCGGTTTCGCGATGATGGCGCTGTCTGCCGCGCCAGCGAACGCTCAAGCGCCCGCAGCGGCACCAGAAGGCGGGCAACAGGCAAAGCCCACGTACACGATGCCGGAATACAACGCGTTCACGGCATGCCGGAACGAAAAAGACCCAAACCAACAGGTGAAGTGCTTCGACGACTTCGTCTCGCGCTTCCCTAGCTCAACACTTATGCCATTTGTGTATCAGCTAGAGATCCCCGCCTATAAAAGCCTGAAAAATTGGCAGAAAGTAGTTGAAGTGGCCGACAAGCTGATCGCGATGGACAGCGTGGCGGTCGGCACTCGCGCTTCCGCTGCCCTCGACCGTATCCAGGCCTTCGCGCAATACTACAAACCAACGGACCCCAATGCTACCGACGAACTTACGAAGGATCGCGATCTGGCGTTGAAGATTCCAGCCATGCTCTCGCAGATTCCGCTGCCGGCGGGGACGACGGCGGAACAGATGCAAGAAAAATTGAAGCCGGCGCTTGATCTTACCTACGACCAGGCCGGTTTTGCGAGTCTTCAGCTCAAGGACGATCCAGGCGCCGTCAGCGCATACAAGAATGCTCTCCAGGCGGTTCCGACTGACGCGGCTGCAAGCTACGAATTGGGCACGGCATATTTGGCCTTGAATCCGCCGCAGACACTGGACGGGTTCTGGGCGATTGCGCGCGCAATCGCCTTGAAGGTTCCACAGGCAGATCAGGTGCAGAAATTCCTCCGGTCGAGCATTTTGACCTACGAACAGCCGGGCTGCGATAGCCAGGTAGACGACCAAGTGAAAAATATGTTGCAACTGGCGCAAAATTCGCCGGATCGTCCCGCGACGTTCACGATTCCCAGCGCGGCTGACCTGAGCCAAATCCGCAGCAACAGCACAATACTGACGATTATCAGCGATCTTTCGGCTGGCGGCGACAAGGCGTCTCAGACGTGGCTGGCGACCTGCGGTTCGGAACTTTCCGCGGTGAGCGGGAAAATCATCGACGTTCAGCAGGGCGACGGAGTGGTGGACTTTATGGTGTTCACCGGCGCGACTTCCGACGCCATGCAAGCCGCTACGACTGCGAACATGGACGTGAAGGTTTACACCACAATGCCGGCAACTCCTCCAGCCGCGCCTACCGCCGGCGCAACCCAGCCCCAGATCACACCGCAGCCCGATGTGGCTCGCTTGCAGAAGAACGATCCTATCGTCTTCTCCGGCACGATCGTGAGCTACGATCCTTCGCCATTCCTGCTGCATTGGGATGATGTGAAGGTCGACCAGTCAGTTATTCCGGCTGAGAAGGGTGCGGCAAAGAAAACGACCAGGAAGCCGTAAGTTAAGCGCTGTATCGGAAATCGAGGGCCGGTCCTTGGATAAGGACTGGCCCTCTTTGTTTTCGGTGTATTGAAAAGAGAGATTGCGCCCGCAAATAGTCCGGCGCCTTGAAGCTGCGACGAGGCTGCCGGGATACGCTCGGGAGAGGTTTCAGCGGCGCTCTGTGTGGTCCAGTTTGTATTCCGAGACCTTGCGGCTGAGTGTATTGCGATGAATGCCGAGAACTTTGGCGGCGCGGGACTGATTACCCTTCGCGTTTTCGAGCACACACTTAATAAATTTCTTCTCGAACTCGGTCAGTGCTTCTTCGAGCAGGATTCCCCGATCCACCATCATTCCAATCAACGACTCGAGTTGCTCCTTCACTCTAGCACGCTCCCTGGACGAGTTCGAAATTAGGCGAGTGCGTGGCCCGTGATGCGCTGGTAGGCTTCCCTGTATTTCTCCCGTGTAGCGGCGACCACATCGGGCGGAAGAGCAGGACCGGGCGGCTGTTTATTCCAGCCGATGCGTTCGAGATAGTCGCGTACATACTGCTTATCGAAAGACTGTTGCGCAACGCCGGGCTGATATTGGCTGGCCGGCCAGAAGCGCGAAGAATCCGGGGTAAGGGCTTCGTCGATCCAAATCAACTCGCCATTGAGGAGACCGAACTCAAACTTTGTATCGGCGATGATGATGCCGCGGGCGGCTGCATATTCTGAAGCGCGGCTGTAAAGCTCGATGCTGACGTCGCGAATCTTTTCGGCGAGAGGCCGCCCGATTCGTTCCATCGTTTGATCGAATGAGATATTTTCGTCGTGCCCCGTGGTCGCCTTCGTTGACGGCGTGAAAATCGGTTGGGGCAATTTGTCTGACTCGCGCAAGCCGGCGGGCAGCGGGATGCCGCAAATCGCGCCTGTCTTTTGATAGTCCTTCCATCCCGAGCCGACGATATAGCCTCGGACCACGCATTCCACCGGTAGCGGCTCAGTGCGGCGCACGAGCATCGCCCGGCCATCGAGCACATCAGCGTGGGAAGCGAGAACACCGCCGAAATTGCTCGCCGTAATCACATGATGCGGAACGATGCCCGCCAGTCTCTCGAACCAGAAGAGCGAAAGCTGTGTCAGCACTCGCCCTTTGTCGGGAATAGGCGTCGGAAGCACCACATCGAAGGCCGAAAGGCGATCTGTGGCGACAATCAGCAGATCGTCGCCGACTTCATAGATGTCTCGAACTTTCCCACGCCCGCGGAGTGTAAGACCGGGAAAATCCGTTTGTGAAATTGCAACATTCATTTTTGGAGATGCCACTGGATGACGACCTCACGTATGAGAGGCGCATATTCTAGCTCGTGGACCGCGGAAGTCAATCGGTAAGAGGGTGCAAAAGTTTTCTGTGGAAAATAATTTTCCCTTCGCGAAATCGCGAACGGATGTTACGAATGTCGCAAAAACGAAGTGTCATGCCGCGTTGCTGGCCGCGGCGGTACGAGGCTCGGCGGCCGCGTCAGAATCTTCCCATTTCACGGAAACAAGCTTTGAAACTCCCGGCTCCTGCATCGTGACTCCATAGAGCACCGAGCCCATTTCCATCGTGCGGCGATTGTGCGTTACGACGATGAATTGCGTCTGGCCACACATATCGGCAAGCATTTTGTTAAAGCGGCCCACGTTGGCCTCATCGAGCGGAGCATCCACTTCGTCGAGGATGCAGAACGGGCTTGGCGAATAGCGGAAAACCGCGATGAGCAGCGCTAGAGCCGTAAGCGCCTTTTCGCCGCCCGAAAGAAGCATGATGCTTTGCAGACGCTTTCCAGGCGGCTGCACGACAATGTCGATGCCCGTGTCGCCGGAGCTATCAGGTTCGCTCAGTCGCATCTCGCCATGGCCGCCGCCAAAAAGCGTCTGGAAAGCGATAGCAAAATGCGCATTGATGAAATTGAAGGCTTCTTCGAACTTTTGACGCGAAACCTGATCAAGCTCGTTGATGGTGAGTTGCGTGTTCTCGATCGATTGCACAAGATCGTCACGTTCGCGGCGAAGGAAACCGTCGCGCTGCTCGCATTCCTGAAACTCCTCGAGCGCCATCATGTTTACGGGGCCCATCGCCTCCACGCGCGCCTTCATTTCGTTGTAATTCGTTTCGGCGGCGATCAGGTCCTCGCCAACCAGCAGGTTTGCTTCTTGGGCCATCAGCTCTTCCGGCTGCGCGTTGAGCTCGGCTACGCAGGTCTGCCGAAGGTAGTCACGATCGGCATCGTTGCGGGCTTTCTCGATCTGGCGGTCGCTGCGCTGGCTGCGGAGATCTTCAACGGATTGTCGTTTGGAGCGGACTGCCTCTTCGAGTTCGCCGGTGCGCGTGCGAGACTGTTGCCATTCCGCTTCGAGCGCCGCCTTGCTTTCCTCGTAGCGCGATTTGTCCGCGCGCAACGCCGTGACCTGTCCAACAAGCTGATCGCAAGCGGATTCGAGAGTACCCTTTTCGGCTAGGAGAGAGTCGTGTTGCTGCCGGAGCGTGACCGCGCGTTCGCTGGCTCCGGCAGATTCTTCGGCAATTCGACCGGCGGCCGCTTCGGCGCTTGCCAGGCGTTCGGACATCGCAGCCAGTTCTTCGCGCCGAGTGCTAACACCTTCCTGCAAAGACTGGAACGATGTGCGCAGCAATGCCAGTGTGCGCATAGCTTCAGCCGCTTCAGTTTCGGCAGCGGCGCGGAAACGCGCCGCCTCGGCGTGCTTGTTAAGGGCGTCCTCGGCTCGAGTGCGCGCGGCAGAAGCCTCTGCCTGCAAACGAGCGATTTCGGCGCGTTCGACGTCAAGCTGCCGTTCAGTGCGAGCAAGATCGTTGTAAGCCTGATCGCGTTGGTGCGTCGCCGCGACAAGCGCTTTCTCGGCTTCCATTTGCTGGCCGGTCGCAACGGAAATGTGGGTCTCGGTATCCGCAACTTCCTGCGCAATGCGCGCAAGCTCCGTCTGCCGCTCCTCAGATTGGCGTTCTAAGCGTCCAGCTTCGGTCTCGTGGAGGCGCAGTTCACGTTTTAGCGCGAGCGGTCCGGCATCGCCGGCGCGTCCGCCCGTAACCATTCGGCCGTGATAACAGGTACCATCCAGTGCGAGGTAATAGCTGTGCGGATTTTCGTTGGCAATCCGCTCTGCAACGGCGCCAGTTTCGACCAGATAGGCTGTGCGGAGCTTGGTAAGAAAGTGTTTCGTCGCGGGACCAAGCGGGTCGCGAAATTCGACGAGCCGGTCAAGGCGGGCGATCACGCCTTCGGGCAACGGTAAGTTCGCATCCGCCTCTTTCAAATCCAGATTCAACGAGCGCAAAGAGTCCACAAAGAACGTGGCGCGCCCGCCCATCTCTCCGCGAAGTAGCGCAACGCCCGCGCGCGCGTGATCGAATGACTCGACCACAATGTACTCAAGTTCGTCCCGGAGAAACTGTTCGATTGCCGATTCGTATTGCTCTTGCACCTCGGCATAATCGGCCAGAAGACCGACGGCGTAGAACTTGCTTGAATCGGGCGCGCCATTGCCGCCAACGTTAAACAGTTTCTGAACGGCGTCGGCCGTGTAGGCGCGCTCGCGCAAAATCTGTTCGATAGAGGCATGTCGTGCGCGAGCCGCAGAAAGCTCCCGCCGCGTTCTCTCAAGCTGCTGCGACATATCCTGTTGCGAACGGCGTGCGTCCGCAAGTTTTGCTTGCGCCTCGCGCACAAACGTAGCAATCTCGCGGCTTCCGCTTTCGGCGGCGTCGTACGCCTCGCTTGCGGCTCTTACCTGTGACTCCAGCACGGCAAATTGCTCTTCCATTGAGCGAATCGCACTTGAACGTTGCTGTTCGGCGCCTGCAAGCCGAGTCGCCAATTCCTCGGCGCGCTGAGCCTCAGCCTGTTCACGTGAGGACTCCTCCACATAGCGCGCGGCCAATAATCGAAGCTCCTCCGCGCGAGCCTCCAGTTGTTCTTGTTCGGACGCACTGCCGGAAACCTGTTCCATTGACGCGCGCAAAGCAGCCTCAACCGCGCCCGTTTGGCCACGAAGGCCTTCGATGGTTTCGCGTTGTGCGGCTAGACGCGCACACAGCGCTTCTGTCTGGCGGGCCGCGTCTTCGATTTCGATTGTGAGCCGCAGCGCGCGCGATTCAAGCTGCGCAACCTGTTCACGATTAAACGTGATGCGGTTTTCGGCGCGATCGAGTTCGATGGCGGTCTGATTGAGCAAAGCTTGGACCTGCCGCAATTCACCGTCGAGCTCGTAATTTCGATTGCTGAGGCGCTCCTGCTCGGATTCCAGCGTGCGGAGAGCGGCGGATTCGCGCTCTTCGGCCGTCCGCATTTCGCGCAACAGATTTTCGAGTCTCGCGGCTTCTATATCGAGGTGTTCGGCCTTGCTCGCAAGCACGGTGCGCAGCAATCCCCGCATCTGCTCGCGCAGTTCTGCATACCGTCGCGCCTTGGACGCCTGCCTTTTTAATGACGCAAGCTGCTTTTCAACTTCCACTAAAATATCGTTCACACGTGAAAGATTCAGCTTCGAAGCGTCGAGCTTGGCCTCCGAGAGCCGCCGCTTCGTCTTATACATCGTGATGCCGGCGGCTTCTTCGATGATGGCGCGGCGATCCATCGGCTTCGAGTTGAGGATCTGGCCGATGCGCCCTTGCTCGATAATGGCGTAGCTATCCGGGCCAAGGCCAATGCCCATAAAGATTTCCTGCACATCTCGCAGACGCGCTGCTCGGCCGTTAACCAGATACTCGCTTTGGCCCGAACGGTATAAGCGACGCCCAACCACGACCTCTCCAGGCCGAAGATGAATACCGCTCTTTTGACCGCGGCGCTTAATAGGCTTCTGATCTTCAGCGGCGCGCGCTTCCGAAGCAGAGTTCAACTCCCCCAAAGAATCGGTCGAAGATGCGTCTATCGATTCGGATGCTCCTGCTGAAGGAGCATCGCCATCAATCTGGCCATCGATTACTTTTGCGACTGCTTCGGAAAGTTCAGGATCTACAAGGGTTAGGGTTACTTCGGCGATTCCCAGCGGCGGCCGCTTAGCCGTACCGTTAAAAATACAATCAGACATCCGCTCGGCTCGAAGCATCTTGTGGCTCTGCTCGCCAAGAACCCAGGAGATAGCATCCACGACATTGGATTTCCCGCAGCCGTTTGGACCCACAATACAGGTGATCCCAGTGCCACTGAAGGTGATCGGCGTTTTCTCGCAGAAGGACTTAAACCCAACTAGTTCGACTTTGCGCAGTTTTAGCACGCAATTCCTCGCACTTTCGGCAGAAAAAGATGCCTATTCATTTCCTTACGGAGGACGTTCGAGACAGAAACGTTCGGAGGGTTCCTAATCGGGTAGCCCTTCCGCCTGGCGCTACGATTCGGCGGTTACGGGACAACAAGCTAACATGGGAAAATACCGATGTAAAGCACGGTTTTGCAACCCGGCCACTAAATATTGGTATCCCTAGCCAGATTCATACAACTAAAAGAGTTAAGGGCTATGCCACCCACTTATCGTCGCCCTCTAAAAGAGGCCAAAAATTCTAACTTACCGCGCACCAATGACTTGCGCCAGTTTATGCACGACTGTCAAGTTGTACGGCCTGATAAAATATATACGTGAAGACGAATCGGCGTTCCGCTAGGTCGGGCGACTCAAATATTCGCCCCATCCGGTCTTCGCAATCCAGAATTCTAATCGACAGTCTCTCAATTAAAAATTGCCGTAAGTCCTGTCGCTGCAATGCGCCAGTCAGTTCTAATCGACAGTGAAATGAGACTTTTTGGTGCGAGTAACTCGGCGGAAGCGTGGTCTGCTGATAGCATGTGCCCCGGGGAGGTTCATCGTTTGGACGAAGCGGCACTTATTGAATTGCGGAACGTCCGCGTGATGCGCGGCGACAAGGCTGCTCTGGATGATTTCTCGTTGCGCATAGCTCTGGAAGAGCACGTCGCGATTCTCGGACCGAACGCCTGCGGGAAATCGACGCTCATTAAGGCGATCACGCGGGAGTGCTACCCCGTTGCGCGCGAAGGCTCGTGGATGACGATCCTCGGGCGCGAAAGATGGAATATCTTCGAACTTCGATCTTTGCTCGGAATCGTTTCGAATGATCTCTTAGCGTGGTGCAAAGGCGAGACGCCCGGCCTTGAGATAGTGCTCTCCGGCTTTTTCAGCAGCCAACGCGTGTTTCGCAACCATCACGTTCAGCCCGATCAGGAACGCCGGGCGATCGTCGCGCTTGAAAGACTCGGCGTCAAGCATCTGGCTGAGCGGCCTATGGAAGAGATGTCCTCAGGCGAGGCACAGCGCATTTTGATTGCGCGTGCGCTGGTGCATGAACCCAAGGCACTCGTGTTCGATGAACCCACGAATAGTCTTGACGTACACGCGCAGCATGAGCTTCGCGAAACGATGCGCCAACTGGCTCGCTCGGGAGTAGGAATCGTGCTGGTGACACATCACGTGGCTGACATCATTCCGGAGATTGAGCGCGTGGTGCTTATGCGCGAAGGTCGTCTCATCACCGATGGTTGCAAAGACCAGGTATTAACGGCCGAGCAGCTTTCCACGCTTTTTGGCCTGCCAGTCGAAATCAGCGAACACAACGGCCATTATCATCTTTGGTGAACAAAATCTTGAGAAAAGAATCAGCGATGCTTTTTGAGGTGCGGAAGCGGAAATTGTTCGACACGTTGCCCGTGCTGCCGTTCTTCATATTGCCTCTTCGGGCGGTACCACTTGAAATAAACCAGGACGCCGATGCCGGCCAGCCCCGCTAGCGACAGGAGGGCATAGAGAACCGGCTTGTAATACTGGGAAAGTCCCGAAATTATAGCCCCGCCGTAAATGTGGCCCAGATAAGCCACCGCGAAAAAGCGAATTGCTCTACCGATCGACAGAGATGCGAAAAACCTCTTAAGCGGATAGTGCATAGCGCCCGCGGCGATCAACATTGGAGACATCGGCACAGGCGGAGGTAGGACGGCGTTGATCACAATCATCGAGAAACCGCGCTTCCGAAATAGCGCATAAATCTTTTGGGCGCGCTTCTTGCCGATTTTTTTCTCGAGAGTTTCTTCCCCGCCCTTTTCACCCAATCGAAATGTGAAGAAGCCGCCCACCACCGCGCCGACGGTCGCCATAACGGCGTAGTACGGCCACCACGCCCGGTGATAGGCCGAAAGCAGGATCACGAGCACATCCATGCTGCCCGGCACCGGGATCAGCGAATTATCTACAATTCCAAGGAGGATGAGCCCCGGCCCGCCCAACCGGTGAAACCATTCCAGGACTTTGCTTGCAAAAACTACTAAGACAGAGGTTAGCGCTTGCGCGTGTGTCTCGATCATTTACCAGACCCCGTGATTCTGCCGAGGCATTTGTTGGCGTTAACTCCCGGACGCGGGTGCAAGCGGCCCTGTAATTGGATGCCTATGGCTATAGAGGCGGCACTAGGGTCTGGTCATGACTTTTGCGCCGTAAAGTAACGTATTGCATTTGATTCTATAGTCTGCAACTCGTGCGCAATGAATAATCGGGAATGCCCGCGCCTTGAACGCAGACTTCAGATAATTGAACGGGGACGCCGATTGATACGCGCCCTCCTCATCCGAACGGCGTTGACTTACCCGGTGTCTACGCCTAGCATGGCGCGACGGAGGACAGTTGGGAGCCGATCGTTCACCGGGAATTCGAAGAGCGGCCTCCAGCGTCCTGATTTTGGTCGCGATTTTCGCACTTTGCTATTTTGGAGTGCGCCCTCCGCCGCCGAAACCCGCCAATGCTCCGCCTTCCCAGTTTTCAGCTGAACGCGCCGTCGCGATGCTCGGCGAACTGCTTCAAGGCGATACACCTCACCCGGTCGGAAGTTCGGCCGATGACGCGATCCGCGGGCGCATTCTCGCGCAGTTGACTGGCTTCGGTTATAGCCCGCAGGTGCAGAGTGCATTTGACTGCAACGGATACGGGAACTGCGCAGTCGTAAACAACGTGCTCGTTCGAATCGACGGGAGCGATTCGTCGCCAACGGGCGGCGCCGTGCTCCTCGCCGCGCATTACGATTCCGTTCCGGCCGGACCTGGTGCGTCAGATGACGGAGCGAGCGTGGCGGCAATCCTTGAGATTGCTCATGATCTGAAGTCCTCACCGCAGCCACGCCATTCGATCATTTTCCTGATCGACGAGGGTGAAGAGGCGGGGCTTATTGGCGCTCGTGCATTCGTGGATTGGCATCCGTGGGCCAAGCAGGTGCGCGCCGCCGTCAATCTGGACGCGCGCGGCACGTCAGGCGCGAGCGTCTTGTTCGAAACAGGCAATGCGAATCAGTGGATTGTTCAACTTTTGCAGCAGGCGGTGCCGAGGCCGGTTACAAGCTCGATCTTTTACGACGTCTATCGCGAGTTGCCCAATGACACGGACATGACCGTTTTCAAGTCCGTCGAGCAACAGGGTGCGAATTTCGCTTATATCGGCAGCGAGCCGCAATACCATACCCCGCTCGATAACTTCGCCAACGTGAATCCGGCCAGCGTTCAACAGCAAGGTGATAACGCGCTGGCCATGACGTGGGCGCTTGCGAATACGGACCTCTCGAATGTGAAGGAGAATGACGCGGTTTATTTCGACATATTCGGTCGGCATGTATTTGAATGGCCCGTAAATCGCACCGTGCCGGTAGCCATCACCGCGGCTCTTCTGCTCGCTGCTGAGGTTGCGTTCCTCTTCTGGACCAAACGTATGACGTCGCGCGAGTTTCTCTCCGGACTTGCAGCTTTCCCGTTAGCTCTAGTGTCCACCGGAGCGCTCGCACTGATTCTTTACCGGCTGTTGCGCTTGCTCGGAGCGGCACCCGTCAACTGGATTGCTCACCCGGCTCCTGCGCGAATTGCGTTCTGGGTGCTTGCGCTCGCTGTAGTGGTCATCCACGGAATTGCCTTTGCCCGGCGCGCACGTTTTTGGGGACTGTGGTCCGGCGTTTGGACCTGGTGGGCAATCGGCAGCATAGTGCTTTCGACGATACAGCCAGGTATGAGCTACCTGCTACAGATACCGGCATGTGCCGCCGTAGTAGTGGGAGTACCAGTCATCGCGTGGCGCAAGGAGACTGCCTTAGGGCAGTGGTTAGCCGGTGTTCTCCCCATGGCCGCCGCGGCGCTCGTCGGCTTTGAGCCGCTTATTTTGCTTTACCCCGCGCTTGGTACGCCCGTGCTGACGTTAGTGGCAATCTTCGTAGCTCTGGTGCTCACTCCGATGATTCCTTTATGCGTGGATCTCAACGAGGCAGGCGGCCTTCTTGCCATTTCCATACCGAGTCTTCCGATCGTGGTGACGGGCTTAGGAATTTTTGCCGCGGCCGTGATGCCGGCTTATTCGGCTCAAGCTCCCGAGAGAATGAATATGCAGTTCTGGCAGGACGCTGACTCAGGCAAAGCGCAGTGGATTGTCCAGCCGGACTCCGGCAAACTCCCGGATCCGATCAGCGTGGCGGCCAACTTTCATGCCGCACACACCGGGCAATTACCGTGGGAGCGCGGTCCTGCGTTTCTTTCCGATGCGCCGGCGCTCGACCTCGGTGCGCCTTCGTTTACTGTGCTTGACTCGGTTCTAGTGGGAAATAAAAGGCAATTCGAGGCTCTATTGCGTTCAGAACGAGGTGCACCGGGCGCAATGGTAATGTTCCCGCCAGACTCAGGTGTAGCGATGGTCCGCATGGAAGATGTCGCGGTCCCACCCGAGATGGAGCGCGTTCGAAGCTATTTCAACGGCTGGTTCGTTTATGCGTGTCCTTCAATGCCTGCGCGCGGCGTGGAGTTAAATTTCGAGCTGCCGGTAGGTAGGCCCGTTACGGTTATTGTGGTGGATCATTCCTATGGTCTTCCCGATATCGGAGCGTTTCTCACGAACGCACGTCCGCTGACAACTGTTCCCTCGGGCGAAGGCGATTTGACCGTATTGAGCCGGCGCGTGCAGCTTAATCCGTAGCTGGACCCCTTGACCTTAAAACTGGCGATCGAGCGTTCCGGTCAACACCAACGAGCTATTGGCATCTTGATCGACCAAAAGAGCACTATTCGCGCTGACTATGTAGTAGACGAGGTTAAGCGTACCCGGGCCTGTGGCTGTCATCGTAAATGTGCCGCGGCCAGACGTTGGGCTACCCAGACTGGCCGCCGTGATCGGATATGTATTTGTCGCGCCAAAGAAATTCATATCGATGGTTCCGGTCGAACCGGCGACGTGACCATCGAGATTTCGTGCGGAGGTTGATCGGCTCGCGTGCGTGATTCCCTGGCCTGCGAGGCCAAAGGCAAAACCTCCACTACTCAGCGACGACGCAGATGTCTGCTCGAAGGCCTCGCCGGTCGAAAGCACGTTGGAGTCAATTTCAACAGCCAAGAAATTCTGCGGCTGCGTGCTTGTGCTTGTCTGGTAGGGATACATCGCGAATTCAGACGTCACAGCGCCTGATCCAGTGGGGCAAAGCTTCAGGTCAACACGCCCGGTATTGGAATCAACCGTATAACCGCAGGACGTCCCCAGTGCTGCGTTCGCCGTGACCGTCCCTTGATTGTTCGCATCAAGAGTCCCGCTTGAGATGCTTCCGGTTCCGCTCGAGACGAAAACTGCGCCCATCGCATAAGGACCAATATTGCTTTGGCTCGGCAGAGTCGCCGATCCTCC
This sequence comes from Candidatus Acidiferrales bacterium, assembly GCA_035279845.1. GTDB lineage: Bacteria > Acidobacteriota > Terriglobia > Acidiferrales > UBA7541 > Palsa-295. The sequence continues at coordinate 24,896 of DATEGW010000170.1, forward strand.
GGCAGTCATAACGTAATTCGCCGCGGCCAATCCGGCAGGGCTAATAGCTGCAGTCACTATCTTGCCGGCCAAGCGCGGAGCAGGTGACTGATCCGTCTCGACAACATACAACTTCGTGTTATCTACGATATAGAAGGCGAAGTTTAAAGTTCCGAGTGCCGTATTGAGAGACAGCGTGCCGCGGCCACTACCAGAACTGAAGGTGTCGAGCGAGTAGGATGAATTAGAGGCCAGGCTCGCGTTAGCCGTAATTGTCGCGGAGGAATTTGCTCCATCGTGGATATCGAGCAGCGACCCTGCCGCCGAGACGGTTCCGCCATTCGCGGTAAACTCTCCAGCCATCGCCGCGGGATTGAACGAGGCGTCAGTTCCCATAACACTGAAGGCGTAGGTTCCAGAGATCACAGAGAGGGAACAACAGACTTGAGTGCTTGTTTGCGCGTCAATAGAGCCGCTTCCCGTCGCTGTCGAATCAAAGCGCGTGATAATCGCATGCTGATTCGTCGTCAGGACGAAGGCCAAATGCTGAGTCCCCTCGGCCGTATCCAGGGTTATTGTTCCGCGACCATCAGCGTTCACAATATAGCGGCTGGTGTTCTTAATCTGTACTGATGCGTCGACGCCGGTGCTAAAGCTCGAAAGGTCTTCGATGCCGGTCGTGATTCCACCCGCACCATCTGTCGTGAAGCTCCCTGCCGCCGCGAGAAATCCCTGAGAGTCGCTACCCGTATACGAGAACGCGAAAGAGCCCTTGAACACGTTGTCCGAATACGCGATTGAAACGGTTGTGGTGGCGGTTTTCCCCTGGTCGCTCGCGGTGATTGTGACCACGTTTCCCGGAGGCGGAAAACTCGGCGCTTGGTACACACCGCTGTTTGCGTTGATTGTGCCGTAGTCGCCGCCCGCGGTTGATGATACGGTCCAAGTCGCGTTTGGATCGGCCACGCCGTTCAGTGTTGCATTAAACTGCGCACTGCCGAGCGCGGGTACGGTCGCTGGCGGCGACACAATTTGCAAGCCTAGCCCTGGGCTGACGGTGATTGTTGCCGTGTTGGAAGTTACCGGAAGATTCGCTCCGCCGCCGTTCGTTCCGTTGGGATTTTTCAGCGCGGTTGCCGTAATTGTGACCTGCCCGCTGTTCACAGAGGGCACGGTAGTTGGCGCCGTATAAATGCCGACCTGAACATCGCTCGGATCGGTGATGATCGTCCCATATTGCAAGTTGCCGCCGGACACACCATTTACGTACCAGGTGACCGCGGTGTTTGCGGTGACGGTGCTGGGCGTGGTCGTGGTGGTTTGCCCAGCAACAGTGACGGAAGCGGTGAAAGTGAGTTGCTGATTCACGATCACGCTTCCGCTCGTCGGCGTAATGTTCACGGCCGTCACCGTACCCACAGTGGCTTTATTGCCGCAGCCGGATATGCCCATCGCAAAACAGAGCAGTGCGAAGATTGCTACCAAATACAAGACCCGTTTTGAGTTTATTGCCACTTTTCGCCCTGCTCCCCTGATTAGCGCGCCGCAAACAAAGACTGCAAATAATACACCGAGATCGGGTTGTTTCCGAAGCGGATCGAAAAAAGTCCTTTGGAATCTGTATCGCTGATATTGGACACAAGCCGGACGAAACGGGTTGCCAACGGCGCTCGGGATAGATCGAGGTAAGTAGTTGCCTGTCATTTTGAATCTCATTACACTATGGGCGAGGCTTCGTGAGCGGCTCAGGGGTAGAGCGGCTCAAACTTCCTCCGATCCGGCTGGCCCGGAGAGTCCCTGACACCCATCCTGCAGGGATTGAAAAGGCACACGTTCACATGGACGAACCTCTCTCGCTCCGTTCTGTAGTAGTCGCTTCGCCCGAGCAGGTTTCCTGCGCTCTCGGGGATGAATCCGCCATCCTAAACATGAAAAACAGCGTCTACTACGGCATGAACGTCGTAGGGACTCGCGTCTGGAATATGCTGGGCCAGCCGCGAAGTATTGTGCAGCTTCGAGATGCGCTCGTTGACGAGTACGACGTGGAACCCGCCCGTTGTGAGGAAGACCTGCTGCAGCTCCTCGAACAAATGCGCAATGAGGGTTTGATCGAAGTCCGCTCCGCCCCGACGCTGTAGTCTAGTTAGTTGCAAACGAGTGCGGCCGCAAGATCAGGTTTCGGCGATGCCTTTCTCGGACATATCGGTAGCCAATTGCGTGGTTTGAAGAGTCTATGGGTACGTGGAAGAGATTCTGGAAGTTTAGTCGGCGCGACAGGATTGCTGCGCTCCAAACTGCCGCCGTAATCCTCGGCTCTCGAGTCGGACTGCGCGTAGCCGGATACCGACGCTGGAAAATCCTGCTTTCGAGGCTGACATCGCGCACTGTAAGCGCCTCGCAGATTGGCGAGGAAAATCGCGTCGCGTCTGCAGACCCTGTCCACTTTGCGCGTATCGCAGGGAGTGCAGCACGACATCTGGGTATCCACCCAACCTGTCTTGAGCGTTCCTTTGGACTTTGGTGGCTATTGCGACGGCGTGGATTCGATGCTGACCTTCGAATCGGCGCCCGAAAAGACGGAGCACGATTTGAAGCGCACGCGTGGGTGGAATATTCGGGTATCCCGCTGAATGGCGTCGTCGATGAGTACAATCGATTTTCCGCCTTTGGCAATTCCAGCTCCTTCGCTGCGAAGGACTTGTCTTGAGCGGCTTTGTCGCACTATTCCAGCGCAACGGAGCGCCGATTGATCGCGGCTTACTCAATGCTCTGACCTCGTTCCTTTCTTTTCGCGGACCCGACGCGCTCGAAATATGGTCTTCGGGACCCATCGGTTTGGGACACACGCTCCTACGCACTTCGCGATCGAATGCCAAGGAACGGCAACCCACCACGTTCGACGGTCACTGCTGGATTGTTGCCGACGCGCGCCTGGATCGGCGCACCGAGCTTAGAGATCAACTCAAAAGCATGGGCGAAGCCGTGTGCAGCAGTGCAAGCGACGCCGAGTTGATTCTTCACTCATACCTCGCATGGTCTGACGATTGCATGAAGCACCTCTTCGGCGATTTTTCTTTCGCGATCTGGGACAACCGGGAACAGCGGGTTTTCTGCGCGCGCGATCATTTCGGAATCAAGCCATTCTATTACGCGGAAACTCGCGACTTTTTTGTCTGCAGCAACACGCTCGATTGCATCCGCCAGCACCCTTCTGTCTCCGATGACTTAAACGATCAGGCTGTTGCGGATTTTCTCCTTTTCGGCCTTAATTGCGACAAAGCGACCACGACATTTCAGAACATTCAACGATTGCCTCCCGCGCATTTTCTCTCTGTCCGCCCCGATCAACTCCGCATTAAACGCTACTGGTCTCCTCCCGTTGACGGCTGGATTCGCTATCGCAGAGAGGAAGAATACGCCGAACATTTCCTTGAGAACCTGCGCCTCGCGGTAGCCGACCGGATGGACGTAGATCGTGCAGGCATTCTCCTTAGCGGCGGCATGGATTCCGGCGCTATGGCAGCAATCGCAAAGGAGATTTCTCCGGCTTCCAGCACTGGCCTTAAGGCTTACACAATCACTTACGAAAAATTGCTTGGTGATCGCGAAGGCTACTTCGCTCAGCAAACGGCCGACTTTCTTAACATTCCGCTCGAAATGATTCCGATGGACGATCTTGCTCGATTTAGCCCTCGTACCAGCGAGGACTTCGCTTTTCCTGAACCGATAGACGATCCATTCGCGCTCGCCATCCACGAACAATTCCGCTTCATCGCAAACCACTCGCGGGTGGTGTTTTACGGCGAAGGCGTGGACAATCTGATGTATTTCCAGCTCGCGCCTTACTTAAAGATTTTGGCGAATCGCGGTGAATGGCTTGCTCTCGCCGCAGCCTTTTCCGGCTTTTGCTGGAGACAGCGTTCTCGTTGGCACCGTTTTTGGCATCGTGCACTGCGGCGTTTTCGCCGGAAGAAGTCAGAGAGGGCAGTGCCCCGCTGGATTTCGCCCGACCTTGCCCGTCGTGTAAACCTCCAAGAGCGTTTCGCGCA
>DATEGW010000171.1:0-7511 GCA_035279845.1 Candidatus Acidiferrales bacterium
CGTCTCCGAGAAGGGCTACGGAAAGCGCACTCCGCTCGCGGAATATCGCGTCACCTCGCGCGGCGGCAAAGGCGTGATCAACCTGAAATCGACGGATCGCAACGGCGCCGTTGTCGCGGCGTTGCAGGTGCGCGAGGATTCAGACGTTATGATCATCACAAGCCAGGGCAAAGTGATACGCGTGCACTCCGTTGACATTCGAGAGGCTGGACGCGGTACGCAGGGTGTTCGTCTGCTCCGCATCGACGAGGGCGATGAAGTGGCCGCTGCCGCCGCCATCCTCGAGGAAGACGAATCGTCCGAGATCGAGAAGAAGTGAAGGAGCAGTCCAATGCAACAATTCTTCTTCGTGTTAGCTGGTTCCCAGGACTCCCCGCTTGAATTTTATGCGAGCGTACTTGCAAATAATGCGGGAGAAGCAGTCGATATACTACGGTCGCAACTCGATGATATGACCGGAGATGACCTGGGAATCCAGATACCGGTAACCGATGATCGTATCACGCGGCTTATGATCGGAATAAACGCAGCCAGAATCACTGAGGACGAGATCACAGAGACAGATGATGAGACCGGCATGCAATGGGACGGCGAGGAAATCAGCACGAACTCAGGAAGACCCGAGCAGCGGGAAGCGGGAATGAAAGAGACGAGCCAATTGGATGACACGACCGCCGCCGACCGGTTCACGTTGGCCATCAAACGGCGGCAGAGTCGTTGGGAGCCCCAAAGCAACCGCAGCGCGCGGAAACTCGAATTTCGTGTTGCAGAAAAAGGAGGAGTCAGCGTCTATGGCCTGAACCGTTTCCCTACAACTCTATATTACGAGCAATGGGCAAAATTGCTCGATGTGGGCGATGAGCTTCGCCGTTTCCTGGAAGAGAACAAGGCGAAGCTCAAAACGAAGGGGCAGGCAATCAAGCCGTCGTTGGAAGACGCAGACTAGGGCAATGCTCTCAATTCGCCCAGCCAAAGCAGAAGACGCCGCAACTCTGAACATGCTCATCCACGAGCTGGCCGAATTTGAGCATTTGCTTCACGAAACCAGCATCACGGAAGAAGACATCATTCGCGATGCCTTCGGAGAAAATCCCAAGTTCCGTGCAATTATTGCCGAGTACGAAGGTCAGCCCGCCGCCTACGCCATCATGTTCGATTTTTACTCGACGTTCCGAGGCCGCGCTGGATTGTTTCTGGAAGATGTCTACGTTAGGCCGCAGTACCGCAACAGAGGTATTGGGAAGGCGATGCTGGCGTACGTTGCGGGAATCGCCTCGCGCGAAAACTACTTTTGTATGCGTTGGGAAGTTCTCGACTGGAACAAACGGGCGATCGATTTCTACAAAGGTCTCGGCGCCGTTTTCCTCGACGAGTGGAAAGCCGTCCGCCTCATCGGCGATCCTCTTCAAGCCTTAGCAAACAATCCCTAGCGCCTCTTGCCTCTCGCTGGCGACGCGCACGTTTACGATCCGGGCGGCGCTAAATAATATCCCGGTCGTGTCCGCACGGTTACTCCCGGCTCGTCCACGGTCACGCGGATTTCATGAAACCCGCTCGGCTTATCCACAGGCGGCTGATAGCCAATCGTATACTGCGCGTGCAATTCGCCTCCGATCGCGTCCATCGCATTTTGGATCGCCCGATCCTTTTTCGGATTCACGTGCAGTCCGCCGGTCGACTTGCTCGCGACAGCCAATGCATTTGGTCCAATTGCATTTTTGCCGGTTTCGATTAGCCATACCGCAAGATCCATCAAATCGCCGCCCTGCATTTGCATTTGACGATTCATCTGGTCTTGTCGCTGATTGCCTGTGGGCAATGGCGGCATCGCCGGGCCGCCGCCATCCGGCTTCGTTCTCCACATCGCTGCGGAAGTGCTCAGCCCGATTGAATAGATCGTCGCGTTTTCTACTTGCGCGCGGCGCAACACAGCGCCGAGGCTGCTTCCGCTTCCCGTATCCTGCGCTTCGCCGACCACGAGCAAAATTCGCCGCTGCCCCTCTGGCCTTTCCGCCAGCAAAGAAATCGCTCGCTGCATGGCGTCGTAAAGATTCGATCCGCCATTGCCCGGCTGTAGATCTTCGATGGCTCGCTGTAGCGGATCCGGGTCAGTCGTAAACTTCACCAGCGTTCGCACGGAATCATCATATTCGAGAACCGCGCCTTCTGCCGTTTGTCCCATTACGGGCTGCGCGAAAATCACGCCCGATTTTCTTATACCGGGCAATAGCGGCTTGATGCGCTGGCTCACCTCGACGAGGAGGACGATCGAAAGCGGCTCGCCGCCCACGTCAAAATGATCGATTGACACCTCCTTTCCGTCGTCGTAAACGTGAAAATCCTTCTTCGTTAAGTCGAGGAGCATCTGGCCGTTCTTGCCCGTGACAACGACCGGCGCGACGACCTCATTCGCCTGCACGCGAATCGCATTCTGGGATTCCTGTGAGGACGGCGGGGCCTGTTCCGGATGCATTCCAGGCTGTGGCACGATTGGGCCGGCTGGCGCACCTTGGCAATTCGCCCTTGGCGAAAACGCCAGCGCAGACGCCATCAACAGCATTGTCGCAATGAAGTGGGGACGCACAGGGACCAGTTCATCTGATTCCCGAAGCTGGGCTGTCGTTGCTTGAATCCTTTGCTTCTTCTAGCTCCACTCTCGGTCCCAAGAGCGTTCGTTGTCCCACTGCGTGGTCGGCTCAAAATATCCTGTCCCTGGCACCAGGTGCTGTCGCACGGCGTCCTCGTTCAACGTAACTCCCAGCCCAGGTTTATCCGGCACCGTGATCCATCCCTTGTTCACAATGGGCTTCTCGACACCCTCCACGAGATCACTCCACCATGGCACATCCAGCGAATGATTCTCCATGGCCAAAAAGTTCTGCGTGGCCGCGGCGCAATGAACGTTTGCCATGCAACAGACCGGCGTCCCAGCAAAATGCATCGCCATCGGCACGCCGTATTCCCACGCCATGTCGCCAATTTTGTGGGTTTCCAAGATTCCGCCTGCTGTCGCAAGGTCCGGATGAATCTTGCTCACTGCGCGCTGCTCGCACAGCGTGCGAAAACTCTCCTTCAGATAAATATCTTCGCCGGTCAGGATCGGCGTCGGACTTTCGAGCGAAATTTGCTTCAGCAGATCGGTGTATTCCCACGGAACCACGTCTTCGATCCACGACAGATTGTATTTCTCGTAGGCTTTGCCCAGCCGGATGATCGACTTCACTCCAAGATGCCCCAGATGATCCATCGAGAGCGGAATTTCCATTCCGACGGCGTCGCGCACCGCCGACACATATTCCTCAAGCGCCGCAATGCCTTTATCCGTCACTTCCATTGCGAGGAGCGGATGCGGCACTTCGTTCTTCTCCCAGTCAGTCAGGTCGCTCCGCACGGTCACGGTGCCCGGCTTGTCCGATACCATTTCGATTCCCAAATCCATTTTCAGCCACGTGAGGCCCATCTGTTCCTTGCGCTCTTTCATTCGCTGAGCGTAAACCTTGGGATCCTTCGACTCTGTCGTATCGGCATATACGCGAATCTTGTCTCGCACTTTTCCGCCCAGCATCACGTACACCGGCACGTTGTAGACTTTGCCTGCGATATCCCACAGCGCCATTTCAATCGCGCACACGCCGCCCGCCTGCCGCGCCGGGCCTCCAAACTGCTTGATCTTGCGAAAAATTTGGTCGATCTGAAGAGGATTCTCGCCCATGACGCGGCTTTTCAACATCAGAGCGTACGTCGGACTTGCCATATCCCGCACTTCGCCTAGCCCAAAGACGCCCTGGTTCGTATCGACGCGAATGATGGTGCATGGGCTCGGCCCAGGCTTTCGTATGGTCGCAACGCGCAAATCCGTGATGCGCAGTGCCGAAGGGTTGGATTTTGTGTTAACGCCTTGCGGATAAGCCTCAATCGACTCAGTTGGAAGCAGCGCGCTTCCCAACGCCGCCGCCGATCCTTTCAAAATTCCCCGCCGATCCAGCAAATGCGAATTATCGCCTGACATGTGTGTGCACCGTCCTTTCTGCCCGCAAAATATCTCACAAAATACGGCACATCGGAGCACACCTTTTTAAGAGGGACCGGATGAAGTCGGCCGCTGGTGGTAGGCTGAACTCGTCTGCCATGAGGAGCTGCGGGCAAGCTGTGCGGACATCGAGTGGAATGACTGAAGCTTTGGATCAATGTAAGGCGGACGAGCGTTCCCAAAATCGCAATGCTCGTTGTGACGCATTTTTCGAGCAGCGACCTATTGCTCGAGGAGGATGATCGCCGGATTCGTATCGCCCGATGTTGTAGTGATTATCAGGACTTGGCTTGGTGAGACGATCAGGAACGACGCAGTTGATGCCGAAGGTTGCGTCACTGTAACGGTTCCCGTGCCATCCGTCGCGTCCGAAACGGCATACGTACCGCCGAGCACTTGCCCCGAGGTGTTTGCCTGGGACGTGCTTTGGTCCTGCAAGGCGGCGAATGCACCGTTTGCGCCGCTGGGATTGGCCAAGACAGCTACGCCGGCCACATTTTGCACGGCTGACGTCGTAGGCGCCGTAGTGCCTTCCGTAAAGGCAGAGGTAATCGTCGATGCATTGAACGGCCCTGTCGACTGCGGCTGAAAGACTCCAAACAGCGGATAGCGTTGGCTCGATTGGTCGAGCTGAGTGCCGAGGCAGAAAGCGGTGCTCTGATCAATCATGTAGAAGACGGGATCGAACGGCGTGGTCGGGCTGGTGGCGACGCGGCCAAACTGATCCGCCTGGATGAAATTGGACTGGATTGAGTTGGATGTAACGGTGCCGCCGAGATTTTCGGTGGAGGATATCGTAAAACTGTTGCTCCCCGTTCCCACGATGGAAACGAGCGCGATATCGGGAACTTTCGTGCTACCACCTGTTTGCTGGCCGCTCAACGCGCCAACGCTTGTGCCGGTGAATGTTGCGCCGGAATTCAGGCTATAGGGTGCGCCTATCTGCTGCTGGATTGTGCCCGCCGTAAGGATTGGAGTGGACGAGCTCAGGGTGTCCGTCTCAACCATGAAGAACTCCGAAGGCGAAACGGGATAGACGCTGAAGTTCATCGTAGCCTGGATTGTGGAAGAAAGCGTCATCGAGCAATGCGTCGCCTGCGATGTCGGCTGATAGGTGCCACTGAGAGATTGATCTTTCACTGTGAGCTTAACTGGAGTATCCGCGTCGAGTTCGGCAAGGTTCAGGCTGCCTTGCGTGCTCGGTGCCACGGCCGGAGTGGCTGAGAAGGTTCCAACAATGCCCGCCGGGCCGGCTGCCGAGACGCCGCTAACGGCCATTTGTTGCCCGAATAGCCCAAAAGCATAGCGGCCGTTAAAAGTCGTCGCGGTGCAGGTGCTGAGAGCGCGAAGCTCCAATGCCCCTGAGCCGCGCGTGCCGCTCGAATCAAATTCGATCAGGCGACCGTGCGATCCCGCATCGTTGATTGAGAAAGAATACACGGTTGAGCCCGGCAGGCTCGAAAACGTGAGGCGCCCCTGATTCGTCCCCGAAACGGTGTAGCTCCCCGTGAAGGTTTGGTTCTGCGGCGACGCGCCGATCGCGTTTACGTCTTCCACGCCGTTCGTGATGTTTCCGCTACCGTCGGCGGTGAAGCTGCCCGCGATCGAGACGGCGTTTCCATTGGAGTTGAAGCCATTGAATTCGAACGCGTAGTTGCCATTTAGTGTGGTTAGCTTGCCGACGCTGATTACCAGGCCTTTACTGGCTGTTATGGCGGGATTTTCGGAATCGCTCACCTGGACCATGAACGGGAAATTGCCGGCTTGCGTCGCTGTGCCGGAAATCGATCCGTCTGCGGCGAGAGTGAGACCCGGCGGAAGCGAACCGCTGAGAATCGACCACGAGTACGGTGGAACGCCGCCAGACGCCTGCAACGTAGTAGCCGGGTAAGCGACGTTGAGAGAGGTGCTCGGCAGGGTTGCTGTGGTGACTGCAAGCGGGAGCGGCGCGCCGATTGCGATCGTGAGGGCCTGCATGGCCGTGCCGCCTGTTGAGTCCGTAATCTCGACCGTGAAACTCGAATTTGTCTGAGCAGTGGATGTACCGGCGATCGTCACAGCGTTGGTAGTGCTTGAGCCAAGCGACAGGCCGGGCGTCAGCGAACCTGCAGAAATCGTCCAGGTAAATGGTGGAACGCCGCCGGACGAATTGATGGTCGCCGAGTAAGGCGAACCGTAATTGCCGCCGGCCAACGACGTGGTCGTGATCGAGACTGGCGGCTCGACTTTGATCTGAATGGAGGAGCTTTGGGATGGGAACTCGACCGACGAGGCGTGAACCGTAGCTATGGTTTCCTGGCTGACGATCGAGGGAGCGTTGTAGGTCACGGAGGTTTTTGTGGACCCGCTAAGTGTTCCGGCGCCTGCCAGCGTCCAGGAAACGCCTGAATTTGAGGTGTCGTTTGCGACGGTGGCGGTGATTATCGTCGTGCCGCCCTGTGAAATGACCGAGGTTGTGGCCGACAGAGTAATCTGATTGAAGTTGGAGGGTGTGCCGTTGCAGCCGTCGCAGCCTCCGGCATAGACGCAGGCGGCAAACAGAAATACATACATTAGGTAGCGTCCGGCACGCCTGCTCATACCGCCTCCTGAAGCAAAAGGGTCGAGGGAGTCCGTAAATGTGCGATGAGCCTACTTCCCCCAAGTCTATTGTGACGGTAGACACCGCCGCGAGGGAGTTCCTACACCGCGATCGATGGCGTATCAGGCAACTGGAAACATGAGGCGAAAACAGCACAATCAATTCGAGGCGTTTCGGGACCGCAGCATAATGGGGCGCAACTTGGTTACTAAAAGGGCACTCCGGTCAAGGTTTTCTAGGCGGACGGTCCGCCAACGGATATTGTTTCGGAAGTTTCGCGGAGGCTTGGGAGCTGGAATGAGTCGCATTTGGCAGGCTTTGAGACAGGCTGAGCAGGAGCGCAAAGGGCTCGCACCGCAGGAAGCGCCCGATATCCGGGAAATCGACCGGGAGCCGACAGCGGAAGAGGACGAGGCGCGGCCCGCACGCAGCGTCGAACGGCGAAAAGCTCTCAGGAAGTCGCACGAGACGACGGTGCTAGTGTACGGGTCGGATTCGGAAAAGCAGCCGTTTCACGAGCAATCGGAAACGATTGATGCGAACGAAAACGGCTGTCTTTTGTCACTTGCGAGCAGAGTCTCGCGAGGTCAACGGCTCTTTCTCACCAACATGCGAAATCAAGCTGAGCAGGAGTGCCGCGTAGTTTATGTCGGTCAGCTCGCACGGGGAAAGTCTCGGGTGGGTGTGGAATTCGTCCGCCCCACGCCGCAGTTCTGGCAGACCGTCTAGCCTGCTTTTCAAGTTCTCCGAGCCACTTGCCAAGCAGATTGCGATTGGTGATTTGTCGCGGGTCCGCTATACTTGGGGGATTCGCTGTAACTAGGAGAGTTGCTAGTGTTGATGATTCGGTTGTCCAGAATTGGGAAGAAGAAGCATCCGTTCTACCGGGTGGTGGTGACG
>DATEGW010000172.1:0-7260 GCA_035279845.1 Candidatus Acidiferrales bacterium
TGTCACATGACACGATGGCTAAGCTTCCGAACAGCCTTCTTACCATCACTCTAGCTTCGAACTTCGGGACGTTCGTGCTCTACATGTTGAGCTGCGTAACCTGCATCTTCTGTTACAGCGATCACCCAAATCGCAGCGTGATCAAACACATGATCGTTCCCATTTTCGGCATAGCGGCAAATCTTGGCTGCATGGCGGCCTATATCGTTCTTCCGTTCATGGGTTACGGCACGAAATTGGAGCCATTTTTTGCCTTGGGTATTGCGGCAGTGTGGGGAATCTACGGCGCAATTTATTTCGCGCTCAATAGCAAACGCACCGGTCGAACCACGCTCGTCACGAGCAAAGCCTGACAGCGTCAATGACACTCAAAGAGGGGCGGGCGCCTCAAACACAGCGCCCGCCCTTCTTTGCTTGGAGATGATGTCCAATGAACGCGGCTACGCAAAATGGTTCCGTGCGCGCAGCCGCCGCAGCAACTGAGGCGAAGGCTTCTTCACGATTCGGTATGGATCTGGAATTCGCGCAAATCTCTGATGTCGGCCGCGTACGCACGGGCAATGAAGACTATCTGGGTTCCGTGCAACCGGATTCCCCAGAGCGCGTTCGCTCGCATGGCTGGTTGTTTGCGCTTGCCGATGGCGTTGGCGGGCAGGACTTGGGAGAGGTCGCGTCCCGAACTGCCGTCGAGTGCATCGTTGAGGGCTTTCGCAGTTCCATTGGCGGGGAATCGCACTTCGCCGTACTCAATCGTCTTATCCTGGCGGCGAATACAAGCATCATTGATGCCGGCCATACCGCGCGCGTGAATATGGCGACAACGATTGTAACCTGCGCTCTTCGCTACGATCGTGCCACAGTCGCTCACGTCGGCGATTCTCGCTGCTATGTGATCCGCCGAGGACGGGCAATGCAGGTCACGCGAGATCACACCCTGGCTAACGAGCAATCGCGGCTCGGCGTCTTGCCTTCCTCGGAATCGGAGCGGGCCGAAATGCGCCATGTTCTGAGCCGCTCGCTCGGTTCGGAGCTTATCGTCAAGCCTGATCTAGCCGAGCAACAGTTGTTTGCTGGGGATGTGGTGCTTCTCTGTTCCGACGGTTTGCACGCTTCGGTGAAGGGTCCCGAATTGGCCTCGATTCTCACACCGCAAGCTCAGTTAAACGCAGCGGCACAGCAACTCGTAAACCTTGCGAACGAACGCGACGGCGGCGATAATATCAGCGCGCTCATAATCCGCATCAAAAACGTGGAACGTGTCGGCATGTACCGCGGGCGGCCTTATCGCCTTCGTTGACCTTAGCCGGCGCGTTTCCCTGCCAAGCGCTTCGATGCGAGGAAGCTTATCAATCCCGGCGAACAACTGGACCATTACAAGATTGAAGGCGTAGCCGCCCGGAGCGGAATGGCATCTATCTTTCGCGCCACTGATATTCGAGATGGCCGCATTGTCGCGATAAAGGTCCCTCATCCCGAAATGGAAATGGATCCTGTTCTTTTTGACCGGTTCCATCGCGAAGAAGCCATAGGAAAATCACTCGACCATCCCGGCGTAATGAAAGTTTACGACGACGAAAACCGCAGCCAACTCTACATGGTAATGGAGTGGGTTGAAGGTCGGCTCCTTCGCCGCATTCTCACGGAAAAAGGGAAGTTGCCCATAGAGCGTGCTGTTCGCCTCACGATCGCCATCTGTGATGCGCTCTATTACATCCACACCCACGGCATCGTTCACCGCGATTTGAAGCCGGAAAACATCATGGTGGATGCCAACGATCACATTAAGCTGATCGATTTTGGAATTGCGGGACAAGAAGGGGCGCGTCGCCTCACCTTCGCCAAGCTCTCCAATGTAATGGGCACGCCAGACTACATCTCGCCCGAGCAAGTCAAAGGTAAGCGTGGTGACGCACGCAGCGATATTTATGCGCTCGGCATCATGTTCTACGAAATGCTCACTGGAAAAACGCCGTTCCAAGGTTCCAACGCCTTCGCAATCATGAACGACCGACTTGTCAACAATCCTATTCCTCCGCGTGAAGTCGATCCTTCGATTCCGCCGCAGCTTCAGGAAGTCATCTACCGCGCGCTCGAACGTGACCCCAAGAACCGCTATGCTACTGCTCGCGAATTCGCTCACGATCTTCAGCACTGGGACCAGGTTGGAGTCGCCGAGCGGCCGGAGCTTCGTGAATGGACCAGGCGCCGCAGCCCATGGATTCGCAGGGTCCTGTTTTACATTCTGATGGCCCTCATCCCCATTGTTGTCTTCGGGCTAATGCTATTCGTCGCTCGCCACTAACTCTACAACGCGAAAAGTGCAAAAGATTTGTTGCCCTGTTTCGACGCAAACGCCGCTCTAGCTCGGCGCAATGCTCATCCATATTTTCGCTAGGTTCCATAAATAGAAGTGAGCGCATAAAAAATAAGTAAAGATCGGATTGGCGCTTTCAATCTATTGCATAGATTTTCTGAGTTTGACGGTTCGTCGCCTCGACTGTAGTTTGTTTTCACACCGTCGCGGTTCACCACAAACCGACATAAACGCGGCTGGGAGGGAGAAAGCAAGAAATGAAACTCTTATTTCGGAATGCTTCGAGTGCTGCAGGTCTATTCGCCTTAGCTCTTGGTTTGTGTCTCGTCCCGTTAGTTCAAGCGCAGTCTGCGATGCCGCCGCTAGTGGATTCTTCCGCTAACTCCGCCCCTGCGGCTACGATAAGATCCACGCAGCAGCAATTGGACGATCTTCAAAAAGAGATGGACGCCCTCCAGCGGCAGATTGCCGCGTTAAAGGCTGCGCAGAACGCTCCGCCAACCGTGCAGAATGCCTCATACGTGCAGGTACCCGCCGTAGCACCTGCGGCAGACACGAGCAAGGTGACTCTTGCAGGTCTGCTCGGTCCGACGACCCTGAGCGGTGTGATCGACACATACTATGGCTATAACGGCAATCATCCCTTTTCGAATTTCAGTGGGTTGCGCCCGTTCGATGGCTTTACGAACGGTTTCGGCCTAAATATGGCCGAACTGATCGTAGATAAAGCTCCGGATTCAGCAACGATCGACAGCCGCTTCGGCTATCACGTTGCCGCCGGCTATGGTCAGGCGGCTTACATAGTAAACTCCTCCGATAATCTGTCGGACTTCAGCAACTTCTACATCAAGGAGGCATACGGTGAGTATCTGGCGCCGATCGGAAAGGGTCTTAGTATCAATATCGGAAAGTTCGTCACCCCGATCGGCAACGAAGTAATCGAAACAAGCGGCAATTGGAACTATTCGCGCAGCATCCTCTTCTACTACGCGATTCCGTTCGACCATTTTGGCGCTAGCGCTAAATACGTTGTCAGTCCGAAGGTTTCGTTTACTGGCTATCTCGTCAACGGATGGAACAACACCGTCATCTCCCATCAATCGGGCATCGGATATAGCTCGGGCCTCACTTATGGCGGCAGCTTGGCTGTGACTCCTAGCGCCAAATGGTCGCTAATAGAGAATTACATGGCTGGCCCCGTGATTGACGCATATCCCACGAACACCACTACGATCAACGATTGGAAGCAGATTTCTGACACCGTAATTTCGTTCGCGCCAAATGGCAAATGGGCTTTCACCCTTAACGGCGACTACGGTTTCGGGCCACAGCCGTGGGCCTGCAACTTCACGTGCGTCAAGGCAGGCCCGCTTTCCAAATGGTGGGGATCCGCAGGATACGCAAAATACGCGATTGGTCCTAAGAGCTACTTCGCGCTGCGCTATGAGTATTATGAAGATCCGCAGGGCTACACGGGCCTAGGGGCGGACCACGCTCAGGAAGTGACGAGCACTTACTCTTACAATCTGACAAGCGGCCTTCAGGTCAGAGGAGAGTACCGCTATGATTTCGCGAGTTCTCCAATTTTCCAGAAGGGCGGGAGCGATTCTGTGAAAGAGCAAAACACGGCAACACTTGGCTTCATCTACTCTTTCAGCAGCGCTAACGCCCGCTAACTCTGGCGTTGTTTGCTTGAAGGCTTTCGCAGAACCAAGCGCAGGCCGTCCGGTGTCCGCTTCCCGCCGGACGGCCTTTTTTTCGACTTGCCCCCCAAGTGTCACAATACTGCTCAACAGCAATCGTGACCGATGATGACGACAACTTGGCTCTTAGTTTCTCGAGAGCACCACGCGCCCACGGTCATCCTGCGCAAAACGAACCTTTGTCGCATTAGCTCTTGCCGCCGCGCGTGAATCCGTCGCTGCCTCCGCAACAGTCTTACCCAGTTCCTTCAATTGCACTTTCCCGGCAGCCACAGCGGTGTCGAACGTGACGAACGTTGAAGGCACATACGTCGATTCCGCTCCGCTCACTTCGGTGGCGTTGAAAGCCGCCGGAGGTATCCATGGGAGTTTCTGAGACAACAAGCGCGGCGGCGAGATGGTCCCGCCAATCGTTTGCGCGCCGGCGGGCACGGCCGCTAGCAAAGCCATTGCTGCTACTCCAAGAGCGATTTTCATCCGCATTTCCTCTGAATACTGAGTTCCAGCAAATTCGCTTATGGGAATCGCAATTCGCCTGCCAGCGCTGGTACTCGAGCTATGTCGCTGAACTTGAAAGGCTTACGGAGGAGTCTTCCGCGTCGATAAGGTTCAGCAGAGAGAACGCATGGGATTTTTTATGCAACGCTTCGGAGTGTGGAAAAGGCGGCCAATTTGTAACCGTACCGGTACGCACGAATCGACTGTCCTACCGGAGAGTACTCTGCAATTTCGGCATCAATCCAGCATTTTTATCGTGTGTTCCCTGACGTACCAACAGGGAGAATATCCCAGTTGAGGAAAAAGCGCCCGAGCGCAAGTTTCAGTATCAGGTTGATCTCCATAGATCTCGTACTTGCTTCCTTTCAATCCAGCGGCGTACAAAATCGTCACTGTGTCATACGCCTTCGAGGGTCCGCCCATCGTCAGCCGCACGCGCACCTGGACGGCATCGACAATGTACGCTAAGACTGCCGCCGCGAGCAGAGACAACGAACCACGCACAATTATCTTTTTAACGATAGGTGGCACTCGCATTCTCCGTTTGGCCTATCCTACCCTGTCTCGGCTCGCGCTTGACATCTGACGTTGAAGCGCCCAAGTCGCATGTTCGGCGATGAGACTGTCGCTCGATGAGGCCAGATTCTCCAGCAATCGCAGCACGCGCTCGCGCGCCGGTGATCCGTCAGCAAGCGCAGCATTCCCCAACGCGACACAAGCGTTGCGCACGAGTCCGCGCCACTTCGCGCGCTTCGCGGCACTCTTGCGAAAAACCCTGCTGAACTCTTCCTGCGTCAGCGAAGCCAGCCATTCGAGCGATGGTTCCAGCAATGATTTCTCTGCTTCATCATCTAGCTGCATGTTCGTTCCGCCGAATCGGCGCGGTTGAAAGGCCGGCACTGCAGTGATGGGAGCCTTATGGTTCCACGGACAAACATCCTGACAGATGTCACAACCAACTGTGGCCGAGCCCATAGCCGCGCGCAATGTTTCGGGTATTGCTTCACGCAACTCTATCGTCAGATATGAAATGCACTGTCGCGAATCGAGCACATAGGGCTGAGGAAACGCATCCGTGGGGCACGCGTCAAGGCACCGTGTGCATTTTCCGCAAAGGTCGCGCGGCGGCGCTTCACTCGCCGGGATCGAGTACTCCAGGTCCAAAGTGGTGACAATCACGCCGAGAAATAGCCATGAGCCAAGCCTCTGATTGATCAAGCAAGTGTTTTTCGCCAGCCATCCGAGCCCCGCATTCTTAGCGGCTACGCGCTCAACAATCGGCCCGGTGTCGACATACGCTCGCGACTCGAACGGCTCCGCAAACTGCGCCCGCATCGCATCTACAATGCGATTGAGCTTCTCTCGCATGATGTCGTGATAGTCGTCACCCCAGGCATACCGGGAAATCCATCCACGTGGTGGCTCGTCCGCCGTCCTATTCGCTGTCTGGGCGTGAAGCGTGCGCGGCTGCGCGGTGTTGTAATTCAACGCCACAGCAATCAGGCTTCGTGCGCCCTCGAGCACAAGCTGAGGATCTGCCCGGCGCTCATCGTACAAATACTTCATGTCACCGGCATAGCCGTTCGCAAGCCATCCCCGGAGGAACCCCAACTCCGCTAATCCGGCGGTCGGCGCCACGCCACAAAGATCGAACCCTTGTGCACGCGCCTGTTCCCCCAGCCAATGCGTCTTTTCACCGGGTGTCATGCAAATAATCATGCCCTACCTGGCCCATTGTTAAAACCCCGTCGCCCCATGCCTCACGAATTTGCCTATGGATTCCATCCAAATGTTGCATTGGCCTTCCCGACGGGAGCCCCGTACAGTGATGCCACTCGGAAGAGGGCCGAGATTATCGAAAGGAGTGCTTCAACCGAAATCTATGAAGAAATACAAATTGGAATACATCTGGCTGGACGGCAGAAAGCCGATTCCCGAGCTGCGCGGGAAGACTACAATCAAGTCCTTTGAGCATGAGCCCACGCTTGGCGACCTGCCGCTCTGGGGATTTGACGGCAGCTCGACCATGCAGGCTGAAGGTCATAGCTCGGACTGTATTTTGAAGCCGGCTGCTCTGTACCCGGACGCCAGCCGCAAAGACGCCTTTATTGTCCTCAGCGAAGTGATGCATCCCAATGGCACGCCGCACTCCACGAATATGCGCGCCACCATCGAAAACGATCCAGATTTCTGGATCGGCTTCGAACAGGAATATTTCCTTTACAAAGACGGCCGCCCACTGGGATTCCCGTCGAGCGGCTATCCCGGTCCGCAGGGCCCCTACTACTGCGGCGTCGGATACAAGTACATGGGCAACTTGGCGCGCACGATCGTCGAAGAGCACTTGGACCTTTGCCTCGCAGCGGGTATCAATCACGAAGGTATCAACGCCGAAGTTGCCAAAGGCCAGTGGGAGTTTCAGATTTTCGCTAAGGGTTCGGCGAAGGCCGCGGACGACACTTGGACTGCTCGCTACTTGATGGCGCGCCTGTGCGAAAAGTACGAGGTTGACCTCGAACTCTATTGCAAGCCGATTAAGGGTGACTGGAACGGTTCTGGCATGCATACAAATTTCTCCACGAAATACATGCGGGAAGCCGGCGGCCAGGAATATTTCGAGGCTCTCATGAAGGCCTTTGAGGCAAATATTCCTGAACACATCGCCGTGTATGGCCCGGACAATCACCTCCGGTTGACGGGCCTTCATGAGACGCAAGCGATCGATAAGTTCAGTTTTGGCCTTTC
>DATEGW010000173.1:0-2908 GCA_035279845.1 Candidatus Acidiferrales bacterium
GGGCTGCATCATTATTCCAGTTAGTTACGACCCGGCTTACTAAATGTTTCTCCGGTCAGATCAGTTTGTATTTTGTGGCGAGGTAGCCGGCGATTCCGGCGAGGGAATCCTGCGCAGCGTGTTGCATCATGCCTGGACGCAGGCTCTTTCGGTACGAGGCGAGAATGCCGAAGAGAGCGCCGTAAACCGTAATCGCGATGACGGAGCGCCAGCCCTGATATAGATGCGCCGAGCCGAATACGATCGCTTGCAGTACGATGGCGATCCACGCGGTGCCGGTCCACGCGAGAAACTGGCGTTGCAAATAGCCGCGAAAGACGAATTCTTCGCAAAAGCCTGCTGTTACCGCGAGGGCGACAAAGACGCCCACTTCCGTCCAGTTCTGCGGGAGGAGCGGTTTAGCCGATTCGACGCCGCTGAAGTGCAATATCAATTGCAGCAGAGCCAACGCGATGAGGACAACGCACCAGAAGAGAAACGCCGTCGCTACGTCAATCAGGAAATCTTCGAAGCGCCTCCATTTGCCACCGATTATTTCGCTGATGCGGACCTTGCGCGGCATCAGGCCGAGCAGCCATACGTAGCAGAAGAGCAGCAACTCATAAGTCATGGTGCCTAGATAAATAGGAATTCGCGTGGAGAAGTGCGATGCCTGCGCCATGAAACGGGGCCGACCCTGATACGCCGAGATGCCCACGATGATAAGAATCAGAAGTGCGGTGTGCCACCAGGCGCCGACGGGCGTGGCTCGCGGAGGTTGATCGCTTGGTGCGGGCAAGGGAGCAGTCGTCATGGAATCGTCGCGGGTAGGCGAAACCACAATTGTAGCAGGTGTGAGCGCAGAAGCGGGCGCAGGTGGATTGTGGCAGACTCCGTTCTGCGTGCCGCGAACGATGCTCGGCGATGTGTTATATAGGGACCGCCCAGCGACGCTACTAGCGGGCCTGATAGTGCTTTCAAGGGGATAAACGGAGAATGATTCTAATTAAAGCCTGCGTGCTCGGAGCGCTGTGCTTTCTCTTATTGGCGGTGCCGCTGGCGAATGCGTCCGACCTCCAGAAAAAAATCGAGGCAATGATCGCGACGTATGACGGGCATGTTGCGATATATGCGAAGAACCTGACGACCGGCGAGACGGTAGCTTTGGATGCCGAAAAGCCGGTGCAGACGGCTTCGGTGATCAAGTTGGCGTTGATGCTGCAAGCGTTCGAACAGATACGCGATGGGAAGTTGAAGTTGTCTCAGCCGGTGACGCTGACAAAGGGAAATCAGGTTGCCGGCTCGGGCATTCTCGCGCAACTCGACCCCGGGCTGACGCTCACGTTGAAAGACACAATTACGTTGATGATCACGCTTAGCGATAACACCGCGACGAATATGCTGATCGACGTAGTTGGATTGAAGCCGACCAATGAGATGGTGGCTCGGATGGGCCTGAAGAACACGTATTTTTACAAGAAAGTCTTTGTGCCCACGACTGAACCGATGCCGGCCGATCAAAAGCAGTTTGGGCTAGGGAAGACCACGGCGGAAGAGATGGCGAAACTGCTAGAGAGCATCTATCGTTGCGATTTGGGCGACCGCGAGTTGTGCACGGAGATGATTACGATCATGCGTAAGCAGCAGTATCGCGCAATGATTCCGCGTTATCTGGTCGCGCCTGACAGCAGCGATCCTCTTTCACCGATTGCGGACAAGATCGGCATGCTGGATGCGGTGAGGAATGACGTGGCGCTGGTATACACGGCGCGCGGGCCAGTGATCCTCTCGATTTTTACGTACGACAATCCGGATAAATCGTGGACGCCTGAGAATCGGGCGGAAATATTGATCGGTCGGCTCGGGCAAACGATTATCAATACCTGGTCGCCGGAGGGATTGGCAGCTACGGTGTCTGACCCTCTTGGTAATTCGGCGGCAAAACCATAGCCCTGTGATCCGAGAAGTTTGCTGCGTCGTTTTGGCATGCATGACCGGGAGATATACGCACCGTCAATGAAGCGATATAATGGATACACCAACGGGGGCGACACGGTTTCGACGGAAGCTGTCGCGGCTCGAAGGCATGCCGGGCGCCACCTGCCCGCAATCGGGTGGAACAAAACAACTGGCAACTCACAGTTGGCACTCGCTGCCTAACTAAAAGTAGGTAGCGCGCTTCCCCAAGCGTTGTCTACGCGGTTGGGATGAGGCGTCACACAGTAGGCTGGCCGCCGCGTTTCGGTCCGTAACGCGGCGGCGAGACTCATCGGACTAGCCGCGGGCGCGTCTTGCCCGCTCTGAGTTCCCGTGGCGAACGTGCGGCTTGCCGTCAGGGCAGAGCCGCTGCCGGAACGGGCTAAGCATGTAGTCTTCGGGTTGCAAGGCTTCTCGGACGGGGGTTCGACTCCCCCCGCCTCCATTTATTTTGCGGCTTGCGGGCCTAAAATTGTGCCTGTTTGGGCGTTGCAGTAGCCCTAACGTTTACGAAATTTTTGCCTGTCCGCATTGCCAGCTTTTTACACATATCCCCTGTTTTATCAATCGGATGAGCCTGCTTCCTGTCCTTCTGTGACCTGTACGTTAACAGTACGGATGTTCTATTGCGCCGACCTCGCTGATCACGTTGAATTGAAGTCAGAGTCGGACCAGAACGATAAGACTGAGTGGGATTGCAAACCTCGTTCTCGTGTGACTCAAGGGAACGCAGAAGGAAAGAGGCGCAATGATCGCGTCGTGTTTGGATTCGGAACAGCAGGAATGGCGGACAACCGGCGAACCCCTGCGCTGCCAACGGGGATTTTCGGTCCCCGAGCTGCTGATCGTGATGCTTGTAGCGGCGGTACTGACTGCGGTTGCCATGCCCATGTACAACAGCGCGATGAACAACATGCGAATGAATGGAACCGCTTCGGCAATCTCCGGAGCG
>DATEGW010000174.1:0-38380 GCA_035279845.1 Candidatus Acidiferrales bacterium
GGACTGGCGCTCGCGGATTACGGTACGAATGCTGATGCTGCACGATTCGGGCTTGCCGGCGCATCGCGACTTTTTCCTACAAGCAAACGGCTATGATGCCGTCCTAAAGCTGGTGATGGCCGAACCGCTCATTCACGAACCGGGAACACAGGTGGTTTATTCGGACCTCGGCATGATTCTTGAGGGCGAAATCGTGCATAGGCTATTTGGAAAGACACTCGACAAACTGGCCGAGGAAGAAATTTTCAAACCTCTCGGAATGAAGAACTCGCTCTTTAATCCGCCGGCGAAGATGCGGTCGCGGATCGCGCCGACCGAATATGACGCGACTTATCGCAAGAAATTGATGTGGGGCGAAGTGCATGACGAAAACGCATGGGCCATGGGCGGGGTCGCCGGGCACGCGGGATTGTTTACAACGGCGGGAGATGTGGCGATCTTTGCACAAACGATTCTGAATGGAGGGATTTACGGGTACTACCGAATCGCGAAACGATCGACGGTCGATATGTTTACGACGCGGCACCAGATCGGCAATTCGGTGCGAGCGATTGGATGGGATGCGCCGACTTCGCCATATACTTCAGGGCACTACTTTTCGCCGACAAGTTTTGGCCATACGGGATTTACGGGGACTTCGATTTGGATCGATCCGCAGCGGCAGCTTTTCGTAATTTTACTGACGAATCGCGTGAATCCCACGCGGGCGAGTGAGAAGATCCGGGAAGCGCGTCCGGCCGTACATGACGCGATTTTTCATGCTCTGGGGATTATTCCCGAAGAGCAAAAAGGCACAGCGCCGGGGCGCTAAGGCACGGGTTTTCTGCCGCTTGCCCTCAATGGTTTTGAACTTTGGTGCCCGTTTTAGCGCTCTCCCTTAGCCCTGCCCGATAACTTCCTCAGCACAGTCCGCGCACACGTTGCAGAAGGCCAACGAATTCAGAACCACGGTGCATTTATAATCGAGATGGGGCACAGGCTCCGTGAAACCGTCCAAGACCGAACAGCGCAACCCGCACACGCGAGGTCTCGACCGTAAATCGACAATTGAGATTGTCCGCGCGATGAACCGCGAGGATGCGCGTGTGGCATTGGCGGTGCGACACGTCCTGCCACAGATTGCGCGCGCGGTGGATGCGATTGTGAGAGCGTTCGAGTCGGGTGGGAGAGCGATTTATGTGGGCGCGGGAACGAGCGGACGGCTTGCGGTACTCGACGGTTCGGAGTGTCCGCCGACCTTTGGGACGCCGCCGCGAATGGTGCAAGCATTGATTGCAGGAGGCGAACGAGCGCTGCGACACGCCGTGGAAGGCGCGGAGGATTCGGCGGCGAATGGCGCGAGGGATTTGCGGCGGGCAGGCGTTAACAAGAATGATGTGGTTGTCGGGATCGCGGCGAGCGGGACGACTCCCTACGTTTTGGGAGCGTTGCGGTTTGCGGGGCAGCGCGGGGCGACAACGGTCGGCGTGACATCTAATCCGAGATCGGCACTTGCGAAGCAGGCGCAGATCGGTATCGCGGTCGACACGGGGCCTGAAGTCGTGAGCGGCTCAACGAGGCTGAAGGCGGGCACAGCGCAGAAGATGGTGCTCAACATGCTTTCTACCGCTGCGATGGTGCGCATCGGGCGCGTTTACGAGAACTGGATGGTCGGGGTGGCGCTGACCAATAAGAAGTTACAGCGGCGCGGCGCACGAATTCTGCAGGAAGCGGCGGGAGTTTCGACGTCTGCTGCGGCACACGCTCTGCGGCGCGCGGCACACGATCTGCCGGCAGCGCTCGTAATGCTGAAGGTTGGTTTGAATGTGAGTGAGGCAAGGAAACGACTTGCTGCGGCGCGTGGGAATGTACGAAGGGCGCTGGAAATGCCGGCAGGGACATCGAAGTAAGCACGACGGCTGCAGTCACACCGAGCCGAATAGCGGGCATGCGTAAAGAGATCGTTCGCTTCGCCCATGGCGACGAGATTCTTGGTTTTAGGCAAGGGACAAAGCAATGGATCAGTTCAAGATTAAGGGCGGGCGCAGGCTCGAAGGCACTGTAGAGATCAGCGGCGCGAAGAATGCGGCGTTGCCAGCAATGGCGGCGACGCTGCTTACGGCTGAGCCCGTTCATCTGAAAAACATTCCGCACGTGCGCGACATCATTACGATGGCGAAGCTGCTGGCGCACATGCGCTGTCGCGTGGAAGCGCCGGATATTCCCCCAAGCGAGTTCATTATTCAAGCGGAGTCGGTGTCGCACGCGGAAGCACCATATGAGCTGGTGAAGACGATGCGCGCGTCAATTTTGACGCTCGGGCCACTCGTGGCGCGATTCGGATATGCGCGTGTTTCGCTGCCGGGCGGATGTGCCATCGGTGCAAGGCCCGTGGACCTTCATATCCAAGCGCTGGAAACGTTGGGCGCGGATATTACGGTGGATCATGGTTATGTTGAGGCGCGGGCGAAAAGACTGCGGGGCGGGACGTTTCGGTTCCCGAAGATCACCGTTACGGGAACGGAGAATATTTTGACCGCAGCAGTGCTGGCTGAGGGCGAAACGATCCTCGAAAATTGCGCGCTCGAACCCGAAATTCCCGACTTGGCTGAGCTGCTGATCAAGATGGGCGCAAAAATCGAAGGCCACGGGACGCCAACGATTCGCATACAAGGCGTCGAGAGCCTGCATGGCACGACGCATACGATCATTCCGGATCGAATCGAGGCTGGGACGTTTCTGGTCGCAGGCGCGATTACAGGAGGAGATATTCTGCTGGAGAATTGCGAACCGGGCCACCTGAAAGCCGTGATCGATAAGCTACGCGAGTGCGGAGCAGAGATCACGTGCGAGAAGAACCGGCGAGTGCGCGTGCGCGGGACACGAAAACTCGTTGCCGCGGACGTGACGACCGAGGAGTATCCGGGATTTGCGACCGACATGCAGGCGCAGTTCATGGCGCTGGCGACGCAGGCCGAAGGCGTCTCGCACGTTCGCGAGACAATTTTCGAAAACCGGATGCTGCACGCTTCGGAAATGATGCGGATGGGCGCACACATCACAATTGATGGAAATGCGGCGACGGTGACCGGACCGACGCCTTTGACCGGCGCACCGGTGACCGCATCCGACCTGCGCGCAAGCGCGGGATTGGTGCTTGCGGCGCTGGTGGCCGAGAATACGACCACCATTGATCGCGTGTACCATATCGACCGTGGCTACGAGCAGATTGAATTAAAGCTAGCGGACCTCGGTGCGCGGATTGAGCGCGTTTCCGCGGCCTAGTGGCAAGAGGATCGCGCAGCCGAAATTCGCGAAGGAAGCGGCGGCACGGTGCGTTGCGCTAAGGGCATTCAAGTAGAGGCCGAGTCGCCTTCTACAGAACCTATAATTCACACAGCCAGGATTGGCTGTGCCACATGCCACGGGCGATTGGCGTTTCTTACACGCAGCTTTCCGCGATACACTTTTTCAGTGGGGGCGTGAAGACATTTGGCTACGCAATTTCAGCCGCGGATCATCGGTATCGGCGGCACACTTCGGACCGGATCATCCTCGGAAAAGGCTCTTCGCTATGCACTTGGACGCGCGGCAGCGCAGGGCGCGCTGACGGAAATCATCACGGGAGATGGACTCGACCTTCCGGCTTATGTGGCGGAAGCACCCGCAAATACGGAAAAGGTGATGAAGTTCGTGGAAGCGCTGAGTAGCGCGCACGGCGTGATTGTGTCGTCGCCGGGATATCACGGTTCCCTTTCGGGCATGGTGAAAAACGCGCTCGACTATGCGGAGGCGCTGCGCGAGAACAATTTTCCGTATCTGGAAGGACGAGCAGTGGGATTGGTTGCGTGCGCACAGGGATGGCAAGCTGCCGTTTCGACACTGGCAACGATGCGCCAGGTGATCCACGCGTTGCGCGGATGGCCGACTCCGATGGGCGTCGCGTTCAATACGGCGAGTCCAGTCTTTGAAGAAGATGTTCCGGAGCCCACTCTGGCACGCCAGCTTGAAGTTCTGACAGGGCAAGTATTGGAGTTTTCGCTGATGCGCCATCGCGCCGGTGCGGAAAGCGCGGCGGCGAGCCAATCCTAAATGGCGACCACCGAAGGAAAACTCTCCGGTAGAGTTGCGTTCACGTATCCCGATTTCGTGCATTTTCAATCCGGGCGATGGTTTGTGGTGTGCGCCCTGGAAATGCAGACCGTGGCAATCGGTTGGCAAGTCTACGCGATCACCTCGCAGCCGCTCGCGCTGGGCCTTGTTGGTCTTTTCCAATTTCTCCCCGGACTACTGCTCTTTCTGATTACTGGACATGCCGCAGACCGTTTCGATCGGAAGAATCTTATCGCGTGGTGCTATATCGGGTTTGCGGTCTGCTCTTCGCTGCTGCTTGCGATCAGCTTGAGCGATCCAAAGTCCGTTGACGCAATTTATGCCGTCGCCCTTCTGCTTGGCGTGGTGCGATCATTTTATGGACCTGCGGGGCGTTCTATTCTGCCGCGCCTCGTTTCCCCGGAGCATTTCCCGAATGCGGTGGCATGGGCAAGCACGGTATTCATGAGCGCCACGATACTTGGGCCGACTGTAGGCGGCCTGGTATATGCGGCCGCCGCCGGGCCGTCGCCCGTTTACGCTTTGTCGCTCGCTTCATCTTTGTTTGCGACGATCATGATCCTGCGGATCAAGGCGTCCACGAAAATCACTTCAACAGAGGAGCCTGGATTGGCACGGACTCTCGCCGGCCTGCATTACATCTGGCGCGAGAAGCTGATTCTTGGCTCAATTTCCCTCGATTTGTTTGCAGTGCTGCTTGGCGGCGCGACGGCTTTGTTGCCGGTGTACGCGGTGCTGCTAAAGACCGGGCCGTGGGGGTTGGGAATATTACGAAGTGCTCCCGGGGTTGGGGCCATGGCAATGGCGATTCTGGTGGCTTACAAGCCGATTCGGCGGCGAGCTGGAGCGACGATGCTCTGGTGCGTGGCGGGATTCGGCGTAAGCACGATTGTTTTCGGTCTCTCGAACAATATCGCGGTTTCGCTCATTTCCCTCGTTCTCGTGGGCGCTTCGGACATGGTGAGCGTGATCGTCCGCAGCACACTGCTGCAGGTGGCGACGCCGGACGAAATGCGCGGTCGGGTGAGCGCCGTGGACATGATTTTCGTCGGAGCGTCGAATGAACTGGGCGGATTCGAATCGGGCGCTACAGCACAACTTCTCGGCACGGTGCCGGCGGTGGTGCTAGGCGGCATAGGTACTCTGCTCGTGACGGCGCTGTGGGCGTGGGCATTTCCTTCGCTGCGAAAAGTGGATTCCCTGACGGAAGCGACCGAGCGAGAGGGATAGACTCGCGTTTTTGAGGATGCTGTTAATTGGCGGGCTTGGACGGATTGGAAACCGTGATCGCAGCGGCAGGGGCGGGTTGCACCGAATTGAGCCTGGCCACAAGCGTGCGCGAGCCATTCCAGATAAGTTGAACGCCTGCAAAGATAGCGATGGTAGCGATCACGAGCTTCAGTCTTCGCGCCGGAACTTTTTTCGCGAAAAGGCAACCGAGAAGCACCGCCGGCACACCGCCCGCAAGCAACTGCATCAGCACGGCGCCGTTTATCGCGCCGAAGCTCCACTGGATGAAGCTGCCAATCACGGCAAGCACTAGCCCGAAGAGAATATCTGTGCCGACGACTTCCGGCGGCGACATTTCCGAATAGTTCAGCAGCAGGACGGTTCCCAGCGCACCTGCGCCCGCCGAAGAAAAACCAGCTTCGACTCCAATCGGTAGCGCGAGCCAGGGCAGCCATTTCGAATTCTTTTTTATGAAGTTCTGATTTTGGGCCTTCTTGATGAAGGTGATTGTCGATGATGCCGTGAGCAACACACCCAGGATCACGACGATTGCCGGGCTCCACGTGCTTTTGCTCATCATACGCAAAAAAATCGTGCCGATGAGCAATCCCGGCACGGCACCCTGCACAAGAAGCCATAAATAGCGCCCGTGGACGTGCCTTCCAGCCAGATAAAAAGGCGAGGCAATCAGGCGCAGGACTCCGGCGAAAACGAACGCTGTCCCGACGGAGGCGTCCGCAGAAAGGCCGACGATCAGCACGAGTGCAGGCACGGTGAAGCTGCCTCCGCCGATGCCCGTGAGACCGACGGCCAGAGCAATCGCGGCTCCGATGGCGAAATTCATTCTTCAGCTTTCTTGGAGAACGTGTGAATGCCGCACTCGAGCTTTTTTCCGCCCCAGCGGCCGGTGCGGGCGTCAGAACCTTCGGCAGGAATTGCGGTGCAAGGCTCGCAACCGATGCTGCGATAGCCGAGATCGTACAGGGGGAGGAAATCAATCTTCTTCTCCGCCGTATATTTCCAGACCTGTCCCCAGGTCCATGCAGCAAGCGGGCTTACCTTAAGCAACACTTTGCCGCTCGGCAACTCGTGATGTTCGACTACTTTCAGATTTTTGCGCGTGGGCGATTGCTCGCGGCGCAGCCCGGTGAACCAGACGTCATAGTTCTGCAAGCCTTCCATCAACGGCTCGACTTTCCGCAGATGGCAGCACTTGCCGGGATCAGTCTGATTCAGGATGCCGAATTCGGCTTCCTGCTGCGCTACGGTTTTCTTCGCCGCAAGGTTCGTGACGTTCAAATGCCATGCCTGCTGCATTTTGTCGCGATACGCATAGGTGTCTTTGAAGTGATAGCCGGTATCGAGGAAAAGCACGGAAATCTCCGGCCTTCTCTGGCGCAGGAGATCGAGGACGATCATGTCCTCGGCTTGAAAGCTGCAGGTGATGCACGCATTACCGGCGTTATCGGCAAGAACGCGCTCGATCAGTGCATCTGCGGAAAGGCGTTCGAGTTGTTCAGCGAGCGCGACGTCGGTCATTGGATTCTCCGCTTACCCTCTCGTTTCCGATTGGATGCGTCAATCGCCTTTGTCGCTTCGATGGTGATGTTGCTCCTGCGTGTCCCGCCATTGACGCAGTTTGCTGATGGTGCGCGACGCGGCGTCCGCGTCTTCTTCGTGCGGATATGGCCAAGCCGCGAGGAACGAATCGCGACCGAAGACTTTACGGACTGCGTCTTCCGCCTCGCGCTGGTTTGTAGGCGCCGAGAAGACGACGACCATACCTGCAAGATGATACGCCTTTGCGGCAACGGCTAATTCCGAAGGCTCGAAATCGTCCGGACCGACGAGCTGTACGTGCCAGCCTTCGTCGAAGAGCGTACGTTCGATGAGTTCGGCGATACGCCCGTTGCCACTCACCCATACGGCAGCGGCGGGATGACCAAATCGCGCGTGGCGCTCTTCCTTAGTGCTGCGGCCGCGACGTTGCGCGCCGGCCGCGGAACGCAACGCCGCGCCCCAGTTGATGCCGCGCTCGATGATGCCGGCGGCGACGGTAGCATTAGATACGGGATCGATCAAAATGAAGCTGCCGGTCGTGTGATTTTGCGTATATGGATCGAAAAAGAGCGGCAGCGCCGACTTGATTTCTACTTCTGCGATATCGTTCATTTCGAGATGCTCGGCCGGACCTTTTTCGAGAGTGTTCATATCGACACGGAAATGAATCTTGGTCACGCGCGCACGAACGGAGCGAGTGGTGTGCTTCAGCAAATAGTTCTTATGCACATCAAGCTTATCGGGGTGCATCCAAACGAGCTTCGCGCGTAATTCATTTCCGACGGCGGGAAGATCTTCTTCGGCAACGAGCATGTCTCCGCGGCTGATATCGATTTCGTCTTCGAGCGTGAGATTTACGGAGCTGCCCGGACCGACCTGCTCCTTTTCGCCCTCGAAGCTGACGATCGATTTCACTTTCGTCTTCAGTCCGGAAGGCATGGCGACGACGCTCGCGCCCGGCCGGAGGACACCCGACGCAATGCGGCCCGCGAATCCTCGAAAACTCGCGTCCGGGCGAACGACGTATTGCACGGGAAAGCGCAACGGGCCAAACGAAGCGGCGTCGTTCACCGGGATCGTCTCCAGGTATTCAAGCAAAGGAGGGCCTTCAAACCAGGGCATGCGGCTGCTGCGATGGACGACATTGTCGCCTTCGAGGGCGCTGACGGGAATCGGATACACGTTGCGTATATTCAGGTGCGCGGCGAGACCTTTGAAATCAGCAGAGAGTCGCTCGAATACCTCGCGAGAATAATCGACCAAGTCCATTTTGTTCACGGCGGCGATGATGTACTGGACGCCGAGCAGGCTCGCGATGTACGCGTGGCGGCGTGACTGGCGCAGCACGCCTTTTGTTGCGTCGATCAGCACAACGGCGGCATCAGCGGTAGAGGCGCCGGTTGCCATGTTGCGCGTGTACTGCTCATGGCCAGGAGTGTCGGCGATAATGAATTTACGACGCGGCGTAGTAAAGTATCGGTAGGCAACGTCAATCGTGATTCCCTGCTCGCGCTCAGCGCGCAACCCATCCGTGAGGAGCGAAAAATCGATGGGGCCGCTCGAGCGATTGACTTTGCTTTTCTTTACGGACGCGAGCTGGTCTTCAAAGACCGACTGATTATCGTAAAGAAGGCGGCCGATGAGCGTGGATTTGCCATCGTCCACGCTGCCTGCCGTGCTAAAGCGCAGCAGGCCTTCGTTCGGCATGAGGGAAGAGCGGTCGTCCATGCGACTATTCGCAGCCGAGGCTGGCCTAATTCGAGGCTCCGTGGAAAAACTAGACATCAGAAATATCCCTCGCGCTTCTTAATCTCCATCGAGCCTTCTTCGTCATGATCGATCACGCGATTTTCGCGTTCCGATCGGCGGAACGAGACCATCTCTTCGATGATTTTCGGCACCGTATCCGCATGCGACAGAATCGCGCCGGTGCACGGCACGCATCCGAGCGAACGCATGCGGCACATTACTCTTTGTGTTTTCTCGCCGGGCAAGAGGCGCACGCCGTTTTGCGGAAGGAGGATTGTGTTGCCGCGCACGACGGCCTCGCGTTCTTTCGCGAAATAGAGTGGCACAATCGGGATATTTTCCGTGTAGATATAGAGCCAGACATCCATCTCGGTCCAATTCGAAAGCGGGAAGACGCGAATGCTCTCGCCCTGATGATGGCGCCCGTTAAAAAGAGTCCAGAGTTCCGGGCGCTGATTCTTCGGGTCCCATTGGCCTTGCGCGTCGCGGAAGGAATAGACGCGCTCCTTGGCGCGCGATTTCTCTTCGTCGCGTCGAGCACCGCCGAATGCGGCATCGAAGCCGCCCTCGACCAGCCCATCAAGCAGTGAACGCGTCTTCAGGAACCCGCAGCACTTTTGCGTGCCCAGATCGTAAGGATTCGCTCCCGCATCGAGCGCCTTCTGATTCTTATGGACAATCAGCTCCGCTCCGACTTCTTTGGCATACCAGTCGCGAAACGTGATCATCTCGGGAAACTTGTAGCTTGTATCAATGTGCAGCAGCGGAAACGGGATCTTGCCGGGATAGAAAGCCTTCTGTGCAAGGCGCAGCATCACTGACGAGTCTTTGCCGATGGAATAGAGCATTACCGGATGCGCGAACTCCGCCGCAGCCTCGCGTAAAATAAATATACTCTCGGCTTCGAGCGCCTTCAGGTGCTCGGTCTGGCTAGCTAATGTCTCGAATTCGCTGGTCGTCACCGTCATCCGAAATTCCATAAAAAAACCCGCCTCTCGGTTTAATTCCGAGGGCGGGCGGCATACAAGTCCATTTTTACTGCAAACTTATGTAGGCATAACCCGGAGCCTCGGCACACACATGTAGCTCTTACAACAGAGACAGCATGCGGCGTTCGGCCTCCGGTTCATCGTCTTGATTAGAGTAGCCGAGGCATGAATAAGTGTCAATGTAACTGTTGCGAGCAACACTAAAACCTGCGGGAGCGGACGTCTAAACGCTTCTACGACGCCAATCTCAGTTGTTAGCACCTCAGACAAAGCTCTTCTGAGGTATACCATGGCACCAGATAACCCGGAGGGCTGTCGGAAGCTCCGGCAAGAAGGCTGTTGATGCAATTCCTCATCCGGTTCGTCATTGGCGGCTTCGTTGTTTCCCTCTTCGCCTTGTTCGGCGACGCTCTTAAACCTAAAAGTTTCGCGGGATTGTTCGGGGCAGCGCCGTCCGTGGCGCTCGCAACACTCGCGATCACGGTCCTAAGTGATGGAAAGCTGTACGCCGCGCAAGAGGCATGTTCAATGATCGCCGGCGCGATCGCCCTTGGGCTGTACGCGTGGGCGACGATGCAACTCGTCATGCGGTACCGCTGGCATGGCATAACCGCAGCCGTAGTTGCTCTTGCCGTGTGGTTTGGATGCTCCTTGGGAATTTGGCTTGGCGCTTTGCGATAGAGCTGGCGCGAAAAAATAGGATGCACATCCGTTTTGATATTCGGGCCGCCGTAAAAGCGAAATGGTACGAACTGCTGGTCCGCTTCGTCTTTGGCGGCGCCATCACGGTGATCGCCGGTCTCCTCGCAAAGTCTTATGGCCCAGTTTTTGGGGGACTATTTCTCGCGTTCCCCGCGATTTTCCCGGCAACGGCCACACTCATCGAGACACATGAGAAACAGCGGAAAGCGCACAAGCGATTATCCGGCACGGAGCGGGGTCGCTTTGCGGCCGCTCTCTACGCGCGGGGCACCGAACTTGGGAGTGTGGCGTTGATCTCTTTTGCGCTGGCGGTCTGGAAACTTGCGCCCGTGCTGAATTTTACTGCGACGCTTTTTATTGCATTGGCAGTATGGGTTGCAATCGTATTTCTTGCCTGGCGGCTTAAGAGGAAGCACATCTGCTCGCGGATTTAACCGGGAATTCGTCTCGCCCCTAGGAACCTGAATCCGATGCGCCTTCGTCAGGAACGGCATTCGCGGAAGCACGCTCAATTCTACAGACAGGGCCATCGATAAAAGACTGCTGAACCATCAGAAACGACGGCACCTTCTCATGCAGCATCCAGAGGAAGCTCGGCGGCGCCTGGCGACCGGTAATTTTAATGAACGGCCCAAGCATTCCGCCTGGATCGACGGTGAGTTCATAACGCGTTGTCTCAAGTTTTGCGCCATTGAAGGGAAATTTCTGCAGCGCGCCTGGTGAGATCGAGAGATGAACGAGCTTAGGTTCAGGAGTAGCGACGATCATAGAAACCTGCACTCTGGTCGTGTCTGGGGAAATGTTCCTCACCACAAGAGGCACAATGCCGTTCGCTAGGTCCGCAGGAATCCGCATATGTCTCGTCCAGACGCGGTTTTTGCAAGCGCCTTCCTGCCCGTCGAAACACCGCACGGTGACAAGACCTCTTCCCACATCCACCGTCATTTCAAGCGTCTCTTTGAAAGAGGGGCCTCGCTGCGATAAATGATAGTCAAGGACGTGAAACACGCCGTCTTGCGTGAACCGAGTTGTCTCTTCGTAGAGAGAGCCGTCATTAAAATTCAAACTCAGCTTGGCGCGTACCCGGCGGCCGTCCAGCGTTTCGGTCAGATCGCCCTTTCCGATTTCCTTTCCGTTCAAGGATCTCACGACAAAGAGGCCGTGTGCCCCTCTCTCTGGATAGTGAACAGCAACCCGGTCTGCTAAGGCTGTGCCCGTCTGCAATATGGTCAAAATTAAGGCGACGAACATGCCCATCACGAAGTGGCGTGTGGACTTCACAAAACAACAGTACGGCTCCGAAAGGCACCAACCAATCGGGGCTTTCATTAACCACATTCAGGGACCGTACAGTAGCACCACGCGCTGTTATACTCGCAGGCTCGGCAGGCATCCATTGGCGACACTCTCTGACCAGCAAGGTGTGAGGCGAGCGGCTCTCTGGAACACTCTCGGCGATCTTCCGCGTAAACACTCAGCCGGTCCAGCGAAGGCTCTCAGCGTCGAAAAACACGATGGATATACGCTCGAGCGGCTTGTGCTTGAGCTGAATGGCACCGAAGCAGTCCCTGCAATTCTGCTGATTCCCGAGCGGCTTCAGCGCCCCGCGCCGGGGCTTCTCTTCATCCATTGGCACGGTGACATGTACGACCTCGGCAAAGAGCAGCTTCTGCGCGGCACATCGGTGCAGCCGGCGTATGCGCCTGTGTGCGCCGAATTAGGGCTGGTCACACTCGCGATTGATAGCTGGTGCTTCGGTGAACGCAAGCACGATGCGAACGGACAAAAAGGCGAGCACGACGCATTCAAGCTGATGCTATGGCGAGGTCAAACGCTCTGGGGAATGATGATGTTCGATGAATTTCAGGCGCTCAGTTATCTGGCGGGCCGCCCTGAGGTCGATGCGAGGCGTATCGGCGCATTCGGCATGTCCATGGGCGCGACGAAAGCTTGGTGGCTCGCGGCACTTGATCCGCGCGTTGCGCTAACGATCGATCTTTGTTGCCTCACGGATTACGAGTCATTGATTGCGTCAGGAGGCCTGCACGAACACGGTCTCTACTATTTTGTTCCATCCCTCCTCAAGCAATTCGATGCCGCGCAAATCAACGAATTGATCGTTCCGCGGCCTCGTCTGAGTCTCAATGGGTGTTTCGACCGGCTGACGCCGGCGGACGGCGTCGAGAAAATTCGCGATCGTCTCTATCCACTGTATCGCGAACAAGGCAAGGAACGCGATTGCTGTATCGAACTTTTGAAGTGCGGACACGAAGAAACACCCGAAATGCGTGCACTCGTCGTGCATTGGCTACGAAACAGTCTGCGGCTAGGCTGACGTCGTGCACGCGACGCTCGATTCGGTGGCCGTGTACGATCACGTACGGATGTTTCGCGGCGATCTTTTCGCTGGACAAAATACATCCAAAAGACTAAGGATATTGGCCGCGAGGAGGAGTCGATGCGATCCAAGAAGAAGATGGCTCAGTTGATAGCCACCCTGTCGGCGGCGTTTTTGCTAGGCGTTGTAGGCTATGCGGCACATGCACAGGAAGCCACCGTTCCGCCACAAACGGCGGCTGCGAATGTTCCTGGTGCGCAGGGCCGTGGGCGCGGAGGGCGGGGTCCCACAGGTCGTCCCGCGGCGGGGTTTAACATTCCGCAAAGCGAGACGCCATGGAATTGGGATGTCATTGCCATGGACGACGCGGTTCCAACAAAGGCGTACGCTACTCCAAGACAGGCGCGCAAAATCCTCGTTCTCTGCAAGGCTGCTGGATTCGTACATGCTTCCATCCCGCTTGCCGCAGCCACGATCAAGGAAATCGGAGACAAGACCGGCGCATGGTCAACCACGATCACCTACGATCCAGCCGACATCAACGCTAACAATCTTCAGCAATATGATCTTGTCTTCTTGGACAGCACCACGGGCCAATTTTTAGACGATCCCAATAACGAAGAATTGACTAGTGAACGCCGTCAGGCGCTCTTAAATTTCGTTCGGAGCGGCAAAGGGTTGGCCGGTGTACATGCTGCCGTCGATTCGTATCACACGAGCCCTTCGTCAGGACGTGCCCGCGGAGCGGCGGGCGCGCCACCTACTCCGGAGGAGATGCAGGCCGCAAGACAAGCGGCAGAGTCATTCGTTCCCACTGGGACATGGCCTGACTATAACAAGATGATCGGAGGATGGTTCAAGTGGCACTGGCCGTACCCGCAGGTGATCACCGTGAAAATCGACGACGCGAAGAGTCCCCTTACACAAATGTTCCATGGACAGGAATTTGTAATCCACGACGAGACATACACGATGGCCCAGGATTCCTATTCGCTAAAGAACGTCCACGAGCTCACCAGTATCGACTATCCGAAGATGAGCGATGCGGATAAGCAGAAGGAGCCGGCCGGTTCACGGCGCACTGACGGCGACTACGGCCTGAGCTGGATACGGCGCGAAGGCAAGGGCCGCGTGTTCATCGAAGTGCTCGGCCATGACGAACACGTTTATGAAATGCCGATGATGCTGCAACACCTTCTTGCGGGGACGCAGTATGCCCTCGGTGACCTGTCGGCCAACGACGCACCCACGGAACGATAACGTCGCTGCTCCACTACACCCTGCGCGGCGGCCTCGAACCGAGGCCGCTTTTTTTTGAGCAATGCGGCCTCCACAACGGGGCGAGCACTAGCCGCCTTTCTCCAAACGAAGGCCCTCTTTCCCAATCCGGCTGGTCGAAAAAAATAAAGGCCGAACGGGAAATTACATAGTGCCCGAGCGGCCGTCACCGCATCCAAAGCCGCTGAGTTTGT
The DNA here is from genome assembly GCA_035279845.1 of Candidatus Acidiferrales bacterium. Lineage (GTDB taxonomy): Bacteria > Acidobacteriota > Terriglobia > Acidiferrales > UBA7541 > Palsa-295. The sequence continues at coordinate 14,133 of DATEGW010000174.1, forward strand.
TGCGTTCTGCGTACAGCGATAGCGGTATGGGTTAGGCCGCCAGGCCCCCGTAGACTGGCACCTCCGGCTTCTATTCCAAACCGCTTGCGAGGTACAAAATGGCGATAACCCAGATGGCTCCGTATTTGCCCAAATCTCTTCTGGTGCGCATGGACGAAGCCCGCGAGCGGACGGACCGGGTCTTCGATCTGCTGCCGCCGACTTCCTTGTATGAGCGGCCGATTCCCGAACGTCACCGGCTGATTTTTTACCTCGGGCATTTGGAAGCCTTTGACTGGAACCTGTTCGCCCCTCCTCTAGGACTTGAATCGGATAGTCCCGAACTCGACAAGCTGTTTGCATTCGGGATCGATCCCGTGGACGGAGGCCTCCCGACAGACGTGCCGAGCGACTGGCCAACCATTGGGCATGTCCAGCGGTATAACCGTCGCGTGCGGACCCGCCTGGACGACGCGCTGAGGTGCGCCGCGAGATCGCAGAGCGATCAGTATATTAATTCCGGCAAGCTGTTGAATGTGGCCATCGAACACAGGCTGATGCATGCCGAAACACTGGCGTATTTGCTTCATGCATTGGCCGTGGACAAGAAGATCGCTCACGTCGCCATTGCCGCGGATTCGCGCACCGCGCCGCAGGCTCGGCAGGTCGATATATTCCCCGGAATTGTGACGCTCGGGCAATCCCGCGATATCGGCGGCTTCGGATGGGATAACGAATTCGAAATTGAGCGCGTCGATGTGCCAAATTTCGCAATCGACGCGTTTCCCGTCACCAATCAGGAGTATCTGAAGTTTGTGCGTGCGGGCGGGTATCAGAACCAAAGCTATTGGACGCCGGAAGATTGGGCATGGCGGAAAAGGGAGAACGTGGAGCATTCGCATTTCTGGCGTCCGCGTGCCGGTTCGACATCAGACGCGCCACAGACAGAATGGGATTATCGCGGGATGTTCGGAACGATTCCACTGCCACTCTCCTGGCCTGTGTTCGTGAGCCATGCCGAAGCTGCGGCGTTTGCGCGTTGGGCCGGCAAGCGACTGCCAAGCGAGGCCGAATGGCATCTTGCGGCATATGGCGAACATAATGGAAGCGAGCGCGCATATCCGTGGGGCGATGAGCACCCTTCGCCGACGCGCGGCAATTTCCACCATCAGTCCTGGGAGCCGTCTGCAGTGGACGCACATCCGGCTGGCGCAAGCGCATTCGGCGTCTTCGACTTACTCGGGAACGGATGGGAATGGACTTCGACGCCGTTCGCGCCGTTCCGTGGATTTGAACCATTTCCTTTTTATCAAGGTTACTCAGCGAATTTTTTCGACGGCAAGCACTTCGTCATGAAGGGCGGATCGCACCGCACGGACGCGTGCATGCTGAGGCGTTCGTATCGCAACTGGTTCCAGCCGCATTACCCATATATTTATGCGACATTTCGGTGCGTCGCGGAGTGATAGATATTCATGAGCGCCACTTCTCGAATTGAAACCGGCATTTCCAGCGCCACAGCAGAATTCTGTTCGGACGTGCTGATCGGGCTGCGACATCCGGGACAAAAAGAGATTCCGTCGAAATATCTTTACGATGCCATTGGCTCTGCGTTATTTGACGCTATCTGCCTGCTGCCTGAATATGGCCTCACGCGCGCCGAGCTTAGGATTCTGGAGCGGCGTGCCGATGAGATCATTGCGCAAACCACCGGTCCAGCGATCGTTGCGGAGCTTGGAAGCGGCAGTGGCCAAAAAACGCGGCTTTTGCTTGAGTCACTAGCGCGGCGGCAGCGCGTGAACTATTACCCGATCGACGTGTCAGGCAGCGCACTCTATCGTTGCAGCCAGGAATTGGGAAATCTGGATATGGTGAGCCTGGTCGGTTTCGAGAGCGCGTATCTTGATGGATTGCGAGAAGTAGCGATTCGACGGCGAAAGGGCGAGCGGCTCCTTGTGCTCTTTCTCGGAAGCACAATCGGGAACTTCGATAGAGGTGCTGACGGAGCATTCTTGTGCGCCGTAAGAGCAATCCTCCAGAAGGGTGACGCCCTGCTACTCGCCACCGATCTGCAAAAGCCGGTCGAAGCCCTGATTAAGGCTTACGACGATCCTGCAGGGGTGACCGCCGCCTTCAACAAGAATTTGCTTGCAAGAATAAATCGCGAGCTGGACGCGAATTTCGATCTTGCGCGTTTCGAGCACGTGGTGCGATACGACACGGCGGAAGAGCGAATCGAAATGCACCTTCGTTCGAAGTTGAGGCAGCAAGTGACGATTCGCAAGGCGCACTTTTCGTTTACGCTGCAAAACAGCGAAACCATATGGACCGAGAGTTCGCACAAATACACGCAGCAACAGGCGCGCGAACTCGGCGAACGTGCCGGTTATCAATGCCTCGGTCAGTGGGTTGATTCAGAGTGGCCGTTTGCGGAGAGCTTGCTTGTCGCTGTCTGAGCACAAACCCAAGTATCTGAGCAGCCGACTACTGATCGGCCTCGTTCATTCCTTGGCGGCTGCGGTCACGCAGCATGAAGACGCCTATCAGCGCGAGAATTGCTGCAAAAATCAGATACGCGGCGGGCGCCATCGGGCTTCCTGTAACTTTAATTAACGCCGTCGCGATCATCGGAGCCGTTCCTCCGGCTATGCCAATCCCTATATTGAATGAAACGGCGTGCGCGCTGACGCGATACCCCGCTGGAAACTGCTCAGCCAGCATCGCGGGCCCTACGCCCATTACTACTGCCAAAAGGAACGCGAACGATAGTTGCGCCAACCACAAACCCGCCGCACCCAGACTGGCAGTTAACCGGAACGCCTGCCAGGATAGGACGGCTTCGGCGGCGAACGCTGCAATCAGAGCAGCGCGCCGACTCCAGACACAGTCGGAGAGCCAGCCCGAAAGCGGCACGACGAGAAGGGCGAGCGCCTGGCCGACCGTGTTGATACGCAAAGCCAAATGTTCGGCGACACCGCCGAATTCGTGCGCGTATGTAGGCAGCAGAACCATCGTGAGGTAGTCCGCAATCCCGTAGCCGGAAGTGAACAAAAGGGCGGCCAACATGAGGCGCGGCTGCTCGCGAATCGCTCGCCGGAGGGGCGTCTCAGGTTTCGCCGCAGCTTTTTCGCTCGGGCTGTTCTCCGTCTCAGGAAGATGGCGGCGCAGAATGTAGGCAGCCGACGCAATGACGCCGCCCAGAAGAAACGGCGTTCGCCACGCCCAACCGGTGAGAGTGGCGGAATCAGCGAGCGTGGTTACAGCTGCGGCAACGCCGGCGGCCAGCAGCATTCCGGCGGTCGAACCCAAGTTCGCTACGCTCCCCACCAGACCGCGGCGGTTTTGCGGTGCCGCTTCGACGAGGTACGTGACGGAGTCAACGAACTCGCCACCGACCGAGAATCCCTGAAAGAGCCGAACAGCAATCAGCAAGACTGGCGCCCATACGCCGACAGCATGGTACGTGGGCAAGAGACCGACGGCGACCGTCGAGACGCCCATCAGGAGAACGGACAACGCCAAGACGAAGCGACGGCCGACGCGATCGCCCAAATGACCGAGCACGATGGCTCCAAGCGGCCGCATTGCAAATCCCGCAGCAAAGCCTCCATATACGCCGAGGAGCGAGGCCAAATGATCGCGATCCGGAAAAAATTGAGGAGCCAAAACAGGCGCTAGGAGACCGTAGAGTCCGAAGTCATACCATTCGAGCAAATTGCCGATGGCACCAGCGAGAGTGATGCGCAGTTTGTGTTTCATTGGAACAGAGATATGTGGCGACGAGAACTTCGGCAGCGCAGCACCCGGCCCGGGTCGACATTCGCCGCAGTTCATCGTCACATATCAAGCTGGAAGGAAGCTAGGGCAAAGCCCCGATTCTCACGGATACCGACGAGCAATACGCTGATCGTGAGGCACAGTCCGGCCGAAGGGACGTTCGGTGACAGGAGATTACGATGTGGCATAAGCGCAGTTTGGGTAAAGGAATGATCGCCGGGCTGGTTGGCGGCCTGATAGGCACGATTGTAATGACGGAATTCCAGAATGGATGGGGCAAGGCGTCAAGCGCGTTGAAAAACGGCAGCAAGAAGCAGAGTGAGAACGGCTCGCAAGGTGATCGGGAGAAAGAAGATGCGACGATGAAAGCGGCCGGAAAAATCGCGGAGTTGGCCGGGCACCATCTCTCATATGAACAAAAGAAGAAGCTGGGTCCGCTGGTGCACTATTCGTTCGGCACACTGCAAGGCGCCACATACGGGGCTGTGACGGAAGTGGCCGGGGACTCTAACGGCCTTCTGTCCGGGCTTGTTTTCGGGACCGCACTTTTCCTCGCGACCGATGAACTGGCTGTGCCGGCATTGGGATTATCACGCAAGCCAAACGAATATCCGCTGTTGTCGCATCTTTACGGATTGGCGTCGCACATCGTTTACGGGCTCAGCACGGAGGTGGCACGCCGCGGCTTCCGCGCGGTCATGGATTGATTCATTCGTCTTGGCAGGCAGCTCTAACTCTCTGACGCCGAGGCTCATCAGCGGCGTTTCTTCGCGGTGCGTGATTTGCCTTTCTTGGACTCGATCAAGTGCCATGCTTCGAAGATGTGCTCCGCCAAATCCTGATCGCTTATTTGATCAAGGTCGATGCCAATCCATCCGGCACCGCCGACATAAGGGGGCTTGAAATAAGTCTTCGGTAAAGTCTTTATGAGCGCAGCCTGTAGACCGGATAAGGCTGGAATCCACACCGCTATATGACCGTCATTGTGATGGTTGTTGGCAAACATGGTGAAAGTGCGCTTCTTTACGAAGAACGTCGGCTCGCCATGGGAAAGCCTTTCCGTGGCGCCTGGCATCGACCTGCAAATACGCCGAACACGGCCCAAGTGTTCTTCAGCTACGCCTTCGACATGCTTTTTCGGCATAGTATTCGGTTCACCAAAATGTTGAGAGCAACGTAATTCGGGAACGCACAGTTCCAGTGTAGACTGAATGCTCTTGCTTGCGGCTGCCCTATCAAACGCGAGCATACCTGATGAACGAGCCCACTTCCCTGCTCTGGTTCGGCCTATTCGCTGTTGCCGCTGCGGCAGTCGTCATAGATATCGTAATTCATAGGCGCGGCGAATTTTCCGTTTCGACAAGAACCGCACTGCTCGAGACAGCGGGATGGGTCGCCCTTGCATTACTTTTCGATCTTTGGATTTTTTATGTCCGGGGCAAGCAGGCGTCGATTCAGTTTCTTTCCGGGTACCTGATCGAACAGAGCCTCAGCATCGACAATATTTTCCTGTTCCTCATCATTTTCCGCTCGTTTCAGCTTCCTCCGCGCGCACAACATCGGATTTTGTACTACGGGGTTGCGGGCGCGCTGGCGATGCGCATTGCTTTCGTATTTGCCGGCGTGACACTTCTAGAGCATTTCCAGCCGGTCGTTTACATTTTTGGCGCGATCCTGTTTATAACAGCATTTCGCATGCTTTTTCCTCGCCGGGAAGAAACTGCTCCATCCTGGGTCGTTCGAGTGGCCGGTCGCTTTCTACCCTTGACCAAAAATGGCGATGGACGGCATTTTTTCATTCGGGAAGATGGCAAGTGGAAGGTAACTCCTCTTTTTCTAGTGCTTCTCACCATCGAAGCGGTGGACGTAATTTTCGCAACGGACTCGATTCCGGCGGTGCTTTCCGTCACGCGCGACGCGTTTATTGCGTATTCCTCAAACGTATTCGCAGTCCTCGGGCTTCGTGCCATCTATTTTGTGCTGTCCGGAATTCTTCGGCGCGTACGGTTTCTACATCAAGGACTGGCGGCTGTGTTGATTTTTACAGGAATAAAGATGGTCGCGAGCAATTACATCTCAATACCGGATACATGGTCGCTTGCGATTATTGGCGGAATTTTTGCGCTCACCACCGCCGTATCGCTTTATTGGCCGGCCAAGCAGGTCGAAACGCCGCAATAAAAATTCCCAACAATTGTGAGGTTTATACCGACTTAGTGATGTGACGCGACTTGCAAATCGTGTGCGCCGGAGAAGATGTAGATTCCCGCTCCGAGAGCCTGCGGCAGCCACCACGTGTGGCGGATCACGGGATTTTCGCTCCTCTGCATGTGGCGAGCGGTGTAATCGAGAACCAACGGGCACACCTGAATCGCGGCGTAAATTCCAGATGAATCAGCAAAGGGACGCATGAACGGGTCGGCTTCGTGTGCGCCGTTTTCGATGGCTTTCCGCGTCGCATAAGCGTCGAAAGTCGCGGCGCCGGATTGAACGATCGAAAGGGCCAGCCAGTTCCGACGCGAAGGAGTTGCCTCAACTCCAATGCGCTCAAAGGGTTTCGAGTCTTGCGGAGGAATATGAATCGTCGAGAGAGTCTGAGTGCTATTGCCCGCGGAATCTAGCGCTGCCATGCGAAACGTTGGAGCTACACGGGTTCCGTCCGAGGCTGAGACGGAGTCGCGCGAATCTAATGTTGACGCTGCGGGAGTTACGCGCGAGGGTAACGGCGCGTCGGGCAAAATCGCCACTGCTACCGGAGGCGCTGGTGCCGCTGAAGTTGCTGATTTTGCGGCGTTTGCGGCAGCGGCGGGGACCGCTGGGCCGATGTGGAACAGAAGCGCGGCTATGGCGAAAACCATGGACAAGTACCTCCCTCGGATGATGAATGGGAGAATGCACGGATAGTACCATGTGGTTTTTCATAGCTAAGTGCTTTGTTTTCAGGAATACACTCTAGTCACTGGATGGACACAGTGTGAATTATTAGAGACAAGGCGTGAGACAATGGAAGGACTTTTCCACATTCTGCCTAAGGGCTTCCGTTCGGCGTGCCAATTTTGGCGCGTTTGGCGCCTTATAATCGCGAATTTGGCACCAAAGTGGCTCGGTTTGGCACCTTAAACGAGCTTATTTAAGCTTTGTTTCGCGGCGGCGATTGTGCGGCCTATATCGTCGTCAGAATGCGCTGCGGAGACGAAGAGAGCTTCGTACTGCGACGGTGGTAGTAGCACACTCTGCTTGAGCATTTCTTGAAAGAAGCGGGCGAACTTCGCGGAGTCTGACTTTTTGGCGCTCGCATAGTCGGTCACGGGCTCGCCTGAAAAAAAGATCGTGAGCAGAGAGCCTACCTGGTTGACCTGGCCGGGCACGCGCGACTCACGCAATGCGGCGCGAATACCGTCCGCCAGGCGCTGCGCTTTTTTCCCTAGCGATCCGTACAAATCTGACGAGAGTTTGGGAAGAGTCGCCAAACCTGCGCGCATCGCGAGGGGGTTTCCTGACAGCGTGCCTGCCTGATAGACCGGGCCGAGCGGCGCGACCATCTCCATGATGTCGCGGCGCCCGCCATACGCGGCGACCGGCAAACCGCCGCCGATGACTTTTCCGAGAATCGTGAGATCGGGCTTCACTCTCCAGTGTTGCTGCGCGCCGCCGCGTGCGATGCGGAAGCCGGTGATTACTTCGTCAAAGACCAAGAGCGATGCTGAACGATTTGTGATGTCGCGCAGACCTTCGAGGAATCCATTTACAGGCGCAACGACTCCCATATTTGCTGCGACGGGCTCAACGATTACGGCGGCGATTTTGTTTTTGTGCTGTTCGAAGACTTTTTCGACTGCGGCGAGATCGTTGAAGGGCGCGTTGAGCGTGAGGCTTGCGAGCGCGTTAGGCACGCCGGGACTGGATGAGATGCCCAGCGTCGCAAGGCCGGAGCCCGCGTCGACCAGGAAGCTATCCGCGTGACCGTGATAGCCGCCTTCGAATTTGAGGATCAGGTCGCGTTTCGAGAACGCACGGGCCAGTCGGATAGCGGACATTGCCGCTTCCGTCCCGGAACTGACGAAACGGATCTTTTCAATCGAAGGAACAGCGCTGGCAATCTCTTCGCCGAGTTCGATTTCGAGCGGCGACGTCATGCCGTAGCTGGTGCCGCGGCTCGCCTGATCGGCGATTGCAGCGACCACATCGGGATCGGCGTGACCGAGGATCAGAGCGCCCCAGGAGCAGATGTAGTCGATATATTCGCGGCCGTCCGCGTCATAGACGCGCGAGCCTTTTGCGCGTTCGATTATCAGCGGCGTGCCGCCGACAGCGCGGAATGCGCGGACTGGGCTATCGACTCCGCCAACCAGTATTTTTTGCGCGCGAGTGAAAAGATCAGCAGAGGTTTCGGCCATTTGTCCGCGACAAGTTTAGCCGATCCTTAGAGAATCCGTTTATATGGATTTTGGTCGCTTTAGACGCACTTACCCGGGATTAGCTTTTCGAAAAGTACGCTTCTATCCAGAACTCAAGCGCCTGATCGCGCTCTTTAACGTCGCCAATTTGAATTGCCCTCAGTTCGCGCACATAGCGGTCACGCAGAACGTTTGGATCGAGGTGCAGTTCCGTGGCCAAGTGCTTCACGTCCTGCCGGTCTACATCCGAGTTCCTGCTCAATTTCGAGAGGACAAGATCATAAGGGTCCGGAACGCACAGCCGAATGTTCGTGAAACGACCGGGATATAGCTCTTTCAATCTCGACTCATAATCGTCCGGGAGGGAGGCGACAGCCGCACGATGCACATGAACCCTGTGCTTTCGTGCGAGAGGCGAGTCTTGGCCCGCGAGTCGTTCTACGTCCCGCATGCGATTGTGCGGTGTCAACGTGAAGTAATCGAGATCATTGGTGCTGCGTGGCAGATTATAGGCCACAACGGCGGCGAATCCACCGATACAGTGAAACTCGAATCGCTCATCCAGAAGGCCGTCAAGCTCTCCGAGAAATGATGCCCACGGTTGCGACAGATTAGGGGACATAGCGCAACGCGTCAGGCCGCAGATCACTCAAAAGGTTCCACTCCCGCGCCTCTTTGGAGCGATGCTCCCGCAACCACCTCCGCTCCGGCTCATTCAATTCTCGGCAGAAGGAATCCTCCTTCTCACGTTTGCTATCGAGAAGTTCCTGCTCCGGTTTTTGCAGAGACGCGTTTCCGCCCGCCAGTCTCGCTAGAGTCACGCAAAATCCCAGGCGATTTTGGAGATTCTTGTTTCGCGCCTGGGGCACCAGCCAATCAAAATCCATGCCCGGGTAGCGGACAACGAGCCACGGGAGGCCCTCGGCGACGCGCGCATCAAGATTGGCCTCTGCAAGGGCCGACAATAAAAATCGTGCCGGATTCGTTTTCGGCGCGCCTCGGCGAAGGTGTGCGAAGCCGGGGTATCCGAATGAAGCAAGTTCGCGAGCCAGAGAATCGGACGCTACACTCGGCAGCGTATTGGAGAGAGGCAGCATTGTGGGCGACGCTTCATACTCACGCATAAGTTTTCGCGCAAGATCAAGCGACGGCGTTCTAAGGCCTTTTTCTAGCATCGAGAAATAAGCTTGGGTCACACCCATACGAGCGGCGGCTTGCTGCTGCGTGTCCCCGCGCCTTAGCCTCGATTGCTTCAGGTCTTCTAGCATGCATATTTATAACATCGAGTTGTTATGTCGTCAAGGTGCGTGGAGCTTTCCACCAGGAACGAATACACGGTGTCTCGATAGTAGTAATCGACTACATCAGCGAGCCGTCATGAAAACAGGCGATGGTAATCAGGGATGGCCGTTGCCTGTTGTCTTTTCGCGGCTTCCAGCAGTTCATCGTTGGGGTTGCGGACATGACGAGTTTCGGGCGATTGGCCCTGTCGCGGAGCTATTTCATTTAAGAGGAAGCGTGGATGTGTTCGCGGCGATTTAAAGTAGGGAGCGCTTTGATTGACCGTCCGGCCTTGTGTTGGGCGAAGCGCAACTCGTAAAGGCTCTGGAGATTCAGCCAAAACTGCGCACTGGTGCCAAAAAAATGAGCCAGGCGCAGCGCGGTGTCGCCCGTGACGGCACGTGTTCCATTCAGGATTTGCGTGATACGGTTTGTGGGTACATCGAGTTGGCGCGCGAGTTCAGCCGCACTCATGTCGAGCGCATCAAGCTCTTCGGCGAGGTGTTCGCCCGGATGAATTGCTGTGACGGCCACGTGTCTCCTCCTAATGGTAATCAACAATCTCTACATTGGACGGCCCTGGCGATTCGTCTTGCCACTCGAAGCAAATCCGCCATTGGTCATTGATGCGAATGCTGTACTGGTCGTTACGGTCGCCTCGCAAGGCTTCGAAGCGGTTCCCCGGCAGCGCCGCAAGATCACGAAGCGACGTAGCGGCCTCCATGCGGTCCAGCTTGAGGCGTGCGCTGCGTTCAAAGCCTGAAAAGGCCTTTACTCGCTTTCCGCCGGCGAAGTCTCTGGTTCGTTTGTCGCGATAGCTGACTATCACTTGACACAATGAAAGTAACATCTGTTATGCGTTACGTCAAGAGTAACGACAGACTGGCATTTTCCGCCGCGGGGCAGGAACTTGGTTGGATCGAGTCTCATGCCGATTTATGTAGTTCGACGTATATGCCAACCAACAACTACTGAGTGAGCGATTGATCCTTGCCAGTGTTAAATTATTGTCTCGATGGATCAAGCGCGTCGGGTCTTTGAGTTCTACAAGAACAGGGTTCATGAATTGGGCGTCGACTTGGCCGAGACCAGCAAGCATAGGTCGCAAGCCGCCGGTGCGCTGATCATTTTGTGTTTCGTTGGAGTGGTGCTCCTCTACCTCGCCGTCTCGCGCACAAAATTACCTTTCTGGACACTCGGCTTACTCGCTCCGATCGGGTGGTTTATTATCAAGCGCTTCGGTGAATACCGGCGCGAGGCGCTGAAGCTTTTAGCCCTGCTTGAATACTACGAAAATGGCGTCGCGAGGGTTGAACTGAAGTGGGAGTCCCTAGATACGGGGAGCGAGTTCAATGACCCAGAGCATTTTTATGCGACAGATCTTGACCTATTCGGCCGTGGTTCTCTTTTTCAAGTTCTGTGTTCCGCTCGAACAAAAATAGGCCGCGAGACACTTGCAAACTGGATGAAGTCTCCTGCCAGCGAGGACGAGCTTGCGGCGAGGCGCACTGCGATTTCGGAACTTCGGACGGATAAGGGCCTTCGCGAGAGTCTAGCGTCCGCCGGCAAGAGCTCCGTTTCCGATTGCCGCGCGCAGACATTTCGTGATTGGGTTCAAGAGTCTGTCCGGACCGCTCCCTTTCCAACGTGGGCGGCGCCTATGGCGTTTCTGCTGGCTCTGGTCCTCTGCGCTCTCCCTTTTCTGTACTGGTTCGGCCCGCTTACGTTGCAGCAGCTTTAGCGGAGCCTATTGTTGGTTGTGCTGCTCGAACTGGCGTTTACCGCCATTTTCAAGAGCCGCATTCGTCGCGTGCTGGAATCGTTGAACCTGCTCTCGACGGAGGTGGCGCTCGTTTGTGAGCTTCTTCGGATTGTAGAAACGGGTCAATTTTCTTCGCCCAAGCTGGCGAGTTTTTCGGCGATGCTGAAATCCGGGGGAGTGCCCGCTTCGGAACTTTCGGGAAAACTGTACAGACTGCTTCGTCTGTTATATGAAAGAGACAACGATTTCTTCGCACCGATATCGTGGTGTCTTTTGTGGGGCTCGCAATTTTCAATGGCAATAGACCGCTGGCGCCGGCGATATGGCGACGAGATGTTGAAGTGGCTCGCCGTTCTTGGAGAATTTGAAGCGCTGATTTCCGTTGGCACATACGCGAACGAGCATCCAGAAGACGCGATGCCCGAAATCGTTAGCGCTGGTCAGCCATTGTTTGAAGCGGAAGAGCTAGGTCACCCGTTGCTTGCTCGCGATGTCTGCGTTCGGAACGATATTCATCTAACCGAAAACGCGAGATTTGTAGTCATAAGCGGGTCTAACATGTCCGGCAAGAGCACTTTCCTTCGTGCTATCGGCGTGAATGCCGTACTTGCGTGGATGGGTGCACCGGTATGCTGCAAGTCCCTGCGAATTTCGGAACTTTTTGTCGGTACCTCAATCCGAGTTGCAGATTCGCTGCTTGATGGCCGATCACATTTTTTTGCGGAGATGCAGAGGTTGCGACGGATGATCGATTGTGCCGACCAGGGACCCTTGCTCTTTTTGGCCGATGAGATTATGAGCGGCACAAATTCTCACGACCGACGCATTGCAGCAGAGTGGGTGATCCGAGCCCTTGTCGCGCGGAATGCAATCGGCTTGATAACAACGCACGACTTGGCTTTGACAGAAATTGCATCGAGTGGCCTACCAGGTAAAAACGCCTATTTCGAAGATACTGGAGAGGCGGGACATTTGATATTCGACTACAAGTTGCGCCCCGGCATATTGACGCACTCAAATGCACTAAATATTGCGCATGCCCTCGGGATCGACACGACAGCACTGCAGTCGAAGTGAACAGCGATCCGACGAGCATTGTGCAATGCAGGCGACAAAGGCTGCCGGGCTAAAGGCCGCGGCGCTACTTTTAAATCTTGAAGCAACGGCAATTCAACAGCACACAGCCAGGAGTGGCCGACTAGCCGGGGTCGACTTTGTCCCAGAGCTGGCGTTCGAGGGGGTAGGGGTCGTCGACGACTTTGCATTGGGCGTCGATGAACATGGTTGCGCGTTTTTCGGCGGTGTACGGCGGCCACGCGGGCTGGCCTTTGGCCGAGGGATGGCCGGTGCGGGCGAAGCTGCTCCAGAATCCGCTCATGTTGAGGGCGGTGTCGATGCTGCTCTGGTCGGCAGAACCGAACACGCTGCCGGTGGTGGACCCGGAAGTGGGTGTGCCGATTTCCGGGGCGGGCACGTTGTTGAATTTGTAGACGATTTCGGCGGCGTGCGCGGCTCCGTAAATGTGATTTGTGCCGGGAATCAGGCGCTTCGATTCGTGAACGAAGTTGTACATGTAGACGGGCGCGCCGTGCTGCGCGTATTTGCGCTCCGCGATTGTGACTGAGCCGATCACGTCAAAGCGTGCGGTGGCAATGGCGACATAAAGATCGGCGGGCGAATCGTCGGGGCGACTCTTTTTGTACGCTTCCAATATGAGAGCAGCATCCGCGCCAAATTCGCGATCGAGACGCGCCTTCAATGTGTCTTCCGTGAGGGAATAGACGTCCGTGGCGCGTTGCTGCGCGAAGAAAAAGTTCATTTCATCGCGATTGTAGCCGACGATCAGCGGCTTATCCTTCGAGATGGCGGGCGCCGTGGGATAGAAAGGATCGTTGGGCATGATGTGGCCGTCGAGCACGGGACCGAAGCCGCTGCCCGCGCCGTTGCTGGTGAAGCCGTTGCGAGCGGTTCCGCGCAGCATCGACGGGCCGCGATCTTGAGCGCCCTGCGCCGGTGCCGGCGGGCGGCCGAGCGACGCTTGTACTTCGACGAGCTTGTCCGCGGGGATCTCGAGAAGTTGACGCCACTGCGATTTATCGAGGCCGAGCTGCTTAAGGACCATCGCCGTGGTTTGTGCCGCGGCGTCCACGGAACGGAGGCGAATGCCGGGACCGCTCTCGATGGAGGCTTTGTTGAAAAATGACGAGGCGGAAGGCATGGCGTAGAGGCAAGACGTTTTCGCTCCGCCGCCGCTTTCGCCGAAGATCATTACGTTGCCGGGATCGCCGCCGAATCGCTCGATGTTGCCGTGAACCCATTTCAGGCCGTCGCGGATATCTTCGAGGCCTTGATTGCCCGAGGTGGCAAATCCCTCGCCGCCCAAATCGCCGAGATAGAGATAGCCGAGAAGACCGAGGCGATGATTCGTGGCAACAACGACGACGTCCCAAGTGCGCGCGAGTTTGCTCCCATCCTGGTATGCGGCTGCGCCGGAACCAGTGGTGAAGCCGCCGCCGTGACTGTAAAACATGACCGGGCGCTTGCGACCGTCAGCCGCGGGCGTCCAGACGTTTAGGAAGAGACAATCTTCGGCGAATGCGGGTTCGTTTGCGCGGCCTCTGCCGGGCTGCATCGAGGGAGGGCCAAACTCGAGCGCGTCACGGACGCCCGTCCAAGCCTTAAGAGGCGGCGCGGCTTTGAAACGGTTCGCTGCGGAGACAGAACCCGCGTAGGGAATGCCTCTGAACCGGACGAGGCCGTCGCCTTGCGCGCCGCGAACTTTGCCATAGCTGGTTTCGACTTGGACGTATGGACCGCTGAGAGGAACAGGAGGGCTCAAAGGAGGAGCCTGGCTCCAGGCATCGCCGATAACGTAAGCGCCAGCCAAGGCAGCCGAGCTTGCGGCGAGAAAATTGCGGCGGGTCAACAGCCGTGAGAAGTGCTCGGTGCGTTCGGTCATATATGTTTGACTCCTTCGTGTTTACACCGACTGCTACATGTTATCCAATGCCTGGCCAGTTTCGGAGCAGAGAGTGTTCGGCGCGGCACGGCGCAGCGGGCGTTAAGAAGCCAAGCGCAACACTTAACGCCCGATTGCACCGATCTCGGGCGACCGAGAATTGCAGATGCGTGGCCTTCGTGGGGACACAGCCCTGCGAGTAAAGCGTCCCGACTGACTCTCGCAACCGGGACAGCCTTCGCCGTTTTAGAAGTTTCCATCCAATAAAGGCTGCGGCAAGTATGCTACGGTAGCGACGTTCGCGAGGCGCTCTCGATGAGAGTGCTTCGATGGCATTAGAGCTCCTGTTTGCTTCGCTATACAGAATGTCGTTCAATGCGGAGTCAATTCGCTGGACAGGGCTTGTTTCGGCACGTAATATACGGCGCAAAGCAGGAATCGTGCGGACGGGCATTCGTTTTGTCGTGCTGCACGTGCGGGTAGATCGATGTCCAGCACCGATGTGAAAATACCAAGTTGGATTCCACGCACAGAAGCTGATCTGCTGGCGATCCGTCAGCAATTGGCGAGAGTTCTAGAGAGCACACCCTTCAAGACGAGCAAGAGATACCCTGCTCTGCTCAGCTATGTTGTCGAAAAGACGCTTCAAGGCGACACCGAGTGCCTGAAGGAACGTACGCTCGGCATCGAAGTGTTCCGCCGCGAACCAGAGTACGACACGAACGCAGATCCCGTGGTGCGCATCGCTGCCGGTGAGGTGAGGAAACGGCTGGCGCAATATTATTACGGACCACGCCACACGAATGAGATTCACATTGAACTTCCTGCTGGATCGTATATTCCAGAGTTCTATGCCGCGTCGGATGCGAGACTCAATATTGCCGATGGGTCCGGCCGAAGCCGGGAGATTGTCCGGGACATGGATCGGACAATTGCGGCGCCGTTTTCGCAGGAGGAAGAGCATTCGGGAAAGGGCAGCTCCCGCTGGCACCGCGTTTTGATCCCGGCATTTTGCCTGATTCTGGGCGTAGTGGCCGGCGTGATTGGAACGCGTGTGCGGACTGCGGTGTCGTCTGCGCCGCTGACGGCGCTTGACGAATTTTGGCGTCCGCTAATCGGGACGCCGGGCACGGTGTGGCTGTGTGTCGGCGAGGCGTACGTGACTGGAGTTGAGCTAAATCCGAACGGTGCGCGCAATCGATTTGCGGCGAACTATCGTTTGAGTTCTGGAGAGCAACGCGCGTATCCGGCGCTGAACCTTGCCGATTCCACCGTGCTGGCGCGCGTGGCTGGCTTGCTACAGACGCGAGACAAGGGCTATTCCGTTCACGGCGAAAGCGAGACCACGTTTTCCGATCTAACGAACGGGCCTGCTGTACTGATCGGCTCTTTCAACAACGATTGGACGATCCGGCTTTCGGACCAATTGCGATTCCACTTTGAAATGGACCGGGATGCGGGGGAGCAGTGGATTGTGGACCGCCAGAAGCCGGCCGAGAAGATTGGAACGCACAGAGTTGGCATCGCGGGTCCCGATACGACAGACGCTTACGCAATTATCTCCCGCGTGCACGATCCTAGCACGGGGCAAATGGTGGTCGCGCTTGCAGGTATATCGACCAACGGAACCACAGCGGCGGGCAGATTTGTTTCGGAGCCTCGTTTTTTAGCGGAGTTCGCGAAGAGTGCGCCGCACAGTTGGCAGAACGAAAATCTTCAGATTGTGATTGCAGCTCCCATTGTCGACGGCAGTCTTGGGCCGCCGCACGTTGTTTCCAGTTACGTCTGGTAGCGGAACTCACTTCCCTTTTGCGCATTGAACACATGCATCCGTGAGAGGCTTGACGGCGACTTATCTACCTATGTAGAGTTAAGAAAAGAGGTCATGGGGAAGTGAGCGTCGAAAAGGAGGAGAAATGAATCGGACTTTCATTGGGGCGGTGATTTCAGTTTTTGTTTTCGGCATCGGAGGGCTGGCACGCGCGCGCAGCCAGCAACCGACTGTACCGTCGGCCAACTCAAAGAAAGCGTCAACTGTTGGGCTGATGCGATCTTTGAATACTGCAGAACGCGTGTATCGAGCGAATTTCGGCCATTTTACTGCGCTCGACACCCTTCTCTACGATGTAAATTACATTCACCACAGCAGGCTGCGAGTGCAAGGCGAGACTGACGACGGAACTGACATAGTGCCCGGCCTGAAAGCGACGGTGGTCGTACCGCCGACAGAAGACGCGTACGGCGTGGCGGTCTATGACGTGGACCGAGTTGACCAGGGCTTCGCGACATTTAGTGACCAAAGCGGTCTGATCTACGCGGGCCAACCGCTGCAATCCGCTGATCCTTTGCACGCGACGGACATTAACCTCGTGAGGACAATCAACACGGCGGAGATCAACTACAGAAAAAAATACGGCCATTTTGCGGACTTTGACGCGTTGAACGCAGAGGGTCTGATAAAGCGTTACGGCAGTGCGGACGTTACATTCGCGAAGAGCCCGGACGTGCTGCCGAATTTGCAGGTCACGGTGTTAGTTCCTGCGGCACAGGATACATGGTTGATTGCTCTGCACGACAAATCGGCTGAGATTGGCCCGTATTCCGTGTTCAGCGATGCGAGTGGAATTATCTATCATGCTGAACCGCTGCACTGAATTCTGCGGGCGCAACAGTTGAATCCGAGCATTTACGGGAGCGCCCGACCTAATTACCGGCCCTTTTTGGGGACGAGCGATTTAACTACCGCGGCGAAGCCGAGCAGGAACCAAAGCACGGCGAACGGGACATAGAACAGAGCGGAGCGCTGCCCAGGCGGCGGGTTTCCCAAGCTTGTGAAATGACGCAGTGCAGGGATAGCGCCTAAGAAAACAAAAACAGCGAAGAAGCAGAACATCGAGCCGATTAGAAAGAATCCGATTCGTTAGACGTTAGAAAGCGGACGCCCACGAATCATCTGGCCGTAAAACCCGCCTTCATTTCGCACCGCGTCCAAGGGCAGAATATTGCTGAGGCGACACACTGCGTCCGCTTCGAAGCGGTGGCGATCGTCCTCGAAGCGTCGGATTTCTTGCTCGCTAGGCTCTTCCGGCATCGTCATCTCTCAAAGAATTCAAGCTGTTGCGGTGCTGGTCGCTTCTTTTTGGTTCGCGAGGGAGCGCGTTTCGAGATACGCGGAGACTAAGCCCCAAGCATAGATTGCGGCCAGAGCCGAGAAACATACCTTGGCCAGAAGCAGATAGCGGTCGACGAGTTGGAGAATGGACCAGCCGTACATTGTGGTGAGCAGGCTTGGATCGGAGAGATTTACTCCCTCGATTTCGCCGAACGGAATATTTTCGTAAGGGCCGGACCAGAGACGAAAGACGTGCATAAAGGCTAACGCCCCGATTGCCAGCAATCCCCAGCGGAGACCCCAGCTTTTATAGAGCGCGCCGTCGCGCGGCGCATAAAACGTTGCCATCAGAATTGTGGCGAGAACCATTGCGCCGCCGTCGCCGCCAAATACAATGAGGGCTTCCTGCTTGAAGGGAGTGAGGCTTTGCAGGCTGAACTCAAAAATGAGCAGGGCCACGGCGGCGCAGACCCATCCCCAGTGCTCCGTCTTCCACGCGACAAATCCGCCAAAGCCGATCGCGGCGACGACAATCGAGACGATTAGCCAGGAACGAGTGTCGCCGTGCATTGTGACCCAGAGCATAGGTACGGCCCAACGGCCTGTGAACCACGACGTGATTGCGTGTCCACTTTCATGCACGATCATTGCGAGCATGCCTGCAGCCATGTCAAAGCCTGTGCCGGTCAGCAAACGCGCGAGAAGCAGTGCGAGCGGAAGCGCGAGGAGGCGATACTTCAATTCCTTCGCTGCGGATTTTTGGAGATCGGCAGGCGTGGAGGGGGTGCACGCGTCAAACGAAAGAGCCTGCGACAGAGCCGCAGCCGCCATGGCGACCTGAACTGCGGGAACGACCGGAGGGATCGTCGCCTGGGGCGCAAGACGATCAGGCGGTGCAGCAGGAGGAGTTGCGGACGCGTCTGGCGCCGGCTGGTAATGCGCGAAGACGATGCCGCACTTCAGGCACTCGGTTCGCTGCAGTTCGTGGTCGAATTGGCATTTTGGGCAGCGCATCGGATGGAGCCGCAGCTCCCGCTCTGCCGGGCGGCCTGCGAAATACGGACTATCCCAGCAGATCATCAATTATGTGGCTAAGGTCGCGCAGATGAATAAGAGGACAAAATTCGTGGTTCACTAACGATAATCATGTGCCGTAAGAGTGCATGCCGCGCTGAAGGGCCGCGGCACTGCGTTTAAGTCCACAGCAAAACCTGCTACAGATTTGGTTCGGGCCAGTCGGGAAGGTTTGCGAGCATGGCGTCCCACGTCGTGTGCGCACGCAGGGCATTTACCACGACTGGCAGAGGATCCGGGAGAATTTCCGGGAAGAGTCGCTCCTCACTGAAATTCATGCGAAATGCCAGTTGTTCTGTTGGCGGATTGAACTGCCCGTTTACGCCGGGCTTGTTGCCGCGTGCGTCGATGCGATACCAGCCGTATCGAGGCAGATGAACGGCATTCAATCCGTGTAAGGAATATGGCGCCCTTGTCATGGATGCTGAGCCGTTGGTAGCAAAAGCCGGCAGGAATGCCGTTTGCGCGCAGTAACGCCGCAAGCAGGTGGCTTTTGGCGTAGCAATAGCCGGTGGCTTCCTTCAGTACGCCCGAGGCAATACACGTTACAGGATTCCGATGAAAGTCGGAGCTGTGTTGAATTTCGTCGCGAACCCATTCGAAACAGCGGCGAGCAATTTCGGTTTCGTCGGTCGCAGCGGCGGCGAGTTCCCTGCTCTTGGCGAGCACGGCGGGATCCTGCCAATCGATGATTTCTGTTGGGCGCAGAAACGTGTCGAAGGATCGCATGGTGTTCCTCTAACCTGCGCAAAAATCGGCGGCGAAACCGTGATTAGTCCACGATCCGCGCCACAAAGTATGGGTTGTTTCCGCAGTGGAAGCGCAAATAAGGACCTTCGCGCCTGACCGTGAGATGATCGTTTGCGAATCGCGTTCGCCGCTTCGCAAAGGCACCGACAATCTCATCAAACGTCAAACCCGCTTTTGCGGTCAGCGTCATTAGCAACGCCCTAAGCTGCCTGTCGGTCAAATGACTCGTGTCAATTCTCCTCTGATATATTTTCGTCGTGCCATCATAGCCCTCTATGAGCCATTGAGTTTGACGTTTGGACATGAGGAGGTCCATTAGCAGCAGTTGAGCCAGCGGGCGACGTCCTTGGCGTGGTAGGTGAGGATGATGGAGGCGCCCGCGCGTTGGATGCCGGTAAGGATTTCCAGTGCGACGCGTCTTTCGTCGATCCAGCCATTGCGCGCGGCGGCTTTCACCATTGCGTACTCGCCGCTCACGTTGTAAGCGGCTATGGGAACGTCGAAGCGCTCGCGCACGCGCTGGATCACGTCAAGGTACGCCAGCGCCGGCTTGACCATAATCATGTCCGCGCCCTCTTCCAAGTCGAGCTCGACTTCGCGCACCGCCTCGCGCGCGTTGGCAGGATCCATCTGGTAGCTGCGCCGGTCACCGAATTGGGGCGCGGAATCCGCCGCTTCGCGAAATGGTCCGTAGAACGCCGAGCAGTATTTCGCCGCGTAGGAAAGAATCGCGACATCCTGAAATTTATTTTCGTCGAGCTTGCGCCGGATCGCGGCGACGCGGCCGTCCATCATATCCGAGGGGGCGACGATATCAGCTCCGGCGCGCGCATGCGACAGCGCGGCATTGGCGAGTAGTTCAAGGCTGGGATCGTTGAGAACGTTTTCGCCCTCGATCATGCCGCAATGTCCATGGCTCGTGTATTCGCAAAGGCAAACGTCGGTGATCACGAGTAGATTGATTTTCGCTTTGCGAATGGCTTCAATCGCGCGTTGAACCGCGCCGGTTGCGGAGGCAGCTTCCGAGCCGGTTTCATCTTTGCGTTCGGGCAAGCCGAAAAGAATTACGGCCGGAATGCCAAGATCGGCCACTTCCCGGCATTCTTCAACAGCCTTATCGACGGAGAGTTGGTAGACGTCCGGCATCGAGCCGACTTCCTGGCGGACGTTCGTGCCAGGGCAGACGAAAAGCGGGTATACGAGACCGGTCGTCGAGAGATGGGTCTCGCGCACGAAGCCGCGAAGTGCCTCAGAGCGGCGCAGACGGCGCGGTCGATGGGTTGGGAAGGTCATGTTGGCCTCATTTGTGCTAACGCCGTAACAATGTGTGCCACGCGATGATAACCAGCAAAACCGGTTGCTGGGCACGACGCTCGACCGCACGACAAGGGGCGCAGCCCTTCACAAAAGCACTCATGGTAAACGAGCGGCGCCCCACGGCCGGGCTTATCTGCACAGACAAGACTGGCTGTGCCACAACGGCCATCACTGGCGCGCGTAGAACTTTGCCAAGGCTTCGGCCAGACCGTGGGCCGACGATTCGGCCGCCTGGATCGTTACCGGCAAACCGGCGTCGCGCAGCGATTGGGCCGTCGTGGGCCCGATGGCAGCGAAATGAACGGTTTTCGCGATCCTTGCTGCATCTTCCGTGCCGAGCGTCGCGACGAAATTCTGGACGGCGGACGGGCTCGCGAACATCACGACATCAACATCGGCGCGCCTAATGCGGTCGGTCACCGTGGCGTCAATTTTCTCCGGCAATGCGGTGCGATACGCAATTACCTCCGTGACGCGCGCGCCCAATTTGCGCAGGGCAGCGGAAACAGCTTCGTTTCCACGATCACTGCGCGGAAGCAGCACGCTGCCGTTCTCAACTCGCGGCCTGAGTTCCCTGGCGAGCGATTCTCCTGTGCGTTCGCGGCCCACATAATCGGCGCGAGAGCCTTCTTCGATCAATGCGCGTTCGGTCGTCGGTCCGACGGCGGCCACGAAAGGCAGAGGCTTCTTGCCCGCGCCAAATTTCACGCCTAAATGGCGGCAGCGCTCGAAAACGTATCGTACAGCATTCGCACTCAAGAAGAGAACGACGCCAAACTCGTTCAGCTGCCGCAAGGCGTCATCGACGGGCGTCCAATCCTCCGGCGGAGCAAACCGCATCATGGGAAAGAGCAAGACCTCTGCGCCGCGCGCATTTAGTTCGCGAACGAGCTCCCCTGCCTGCTCGGGAGCGCGGGTGGCGACAATGCGTTTGCCCGCGAGGGGCGGCTTGCGCGAATCAGCCAACGGACCGTCCCACGAGACGCAGAATCTTATCCGCACCGGCTTCGATCAGGCCGCGGCCTAGGCGCATACCGATTGCTTCGGCATCTGCTGCTGCGCCAACATCGTTCCTGCGCACGGATTCGGTGCCGTCGGGCGCGAAAACGCCCGCCTCCATTTCGAGTTCGCCAGATACGCTGATCCGTGCCCATGCACCTACGGGAACCTGACAGCCGCCTTCGAGTTCGCGCAGCAAAGCGCGTTCGGCAGTGATGCAGGCACGCGTCTCATGATCATTAAGGGATGCGGCCAACGCGGTTGCCTCGGAATCATCGGCTCGCGTCTCAATGCCAAGCGCGCCCTGGCCGACAGCAGGAAGCATCACATCCTGCTTGAAAATTTGCGTTACTTTGTCGCTTGCTCCAAGGCGGTTCACGCCAGCTACCGCAAGAACAATCGCGTCGAAGTCACCTGCGGCGAGTTTCTTCATGCGGGTATCGACGTTGCCCCGCAAATCGGCGACAACCAGATCGGGCCGAGCGTGGCGAAGCTGAGCTTGACGCCGCACGCTACTCGTGCCGATTCGCGCACTGACAGGCAAACCTTTCAGCGATTTGTTCGTACGCGAAATGAGGCAATCGCGTGGATCTTCGCGGCGCGTGATTGCGGCGAAAACGAGGCCCGCAGGCGTTTCGGTGGGCACATCCTTCATGCTGTGGACGGCGATATCGACCGTGCCGGAGAGAAGCGCGTCTTCGATTTCCTTGATGAAGATGCCCTTGGCGCTACCTTCGGCGCCGATTTGGGCTACGGATGCGGTCTGCAACTTGTCACCGGAGGTGTGGATGCGAACGAGCTCGGCTTCGACACCGTGGCGACGAGCAAGTTCATCGCGAACGTGATTCGCTTGCCAGAGGGCCAGTGCGCTACCGCGCGTGCCGATGCGCAGCGGGCGGTTCACTCCTTGTCCTCGCGATTCGAATTGTCCAAGCCCCAAAGATGACGCAGTGCGTCCACGGCGCCAAGGCGTCCGCGCATGCCGCGCCCGGCGCGCATTTGTTCAGCGGGCGCATCGAGAACGCGGTCGATAAGCTGCTCGGTTAGCTTCACCATGCGTGCGTGCTCTTCAGGCGAGAGATTTGCGTTCGCGGCCAGATGCTCGCGAAGCAACTCTTCGCGCTGGCGATGAAAATGTTTGCGAAGGTCTTCGACGATCGAGCCCGCGGCGAGTCCGGCACACCAGGAGTCGAATTTCGCAATATGCTCGCTGATTAGAGCTTCGGCACGCGGGATTTCGGCTTCGCGCGCCTTTTTGTTTTGCTCAACGATCTCGCCGAGATCGTCAATGTTATAGAGGTACAGGCTGTAGAGACCGACGGCGTCGGCAGCAACGTTGCGCGGGACGCCCAAATCGACGACAAACACGGGACGGCCTTTGCGGGCGTCGATGGCGCGTTCGAGCATGGCGCGCGTGAGTACTGCTTCGCTGCCGGAAACGGACGTGACGATCACGTCTGGTGTGCTGAGGAGACGTTCGAGTGAATCCCACGCGATTGCTTCTGCGCGCATGCGAGAGGCGAGTTCCGCGGCGCGATCGAAGGAGCGATTCACGACAGTGAGTTTTCCAATGTTGCGGCTGCGAAGATGTTCGACAACCTGCTCAGCCACGCTGCCTGCGCCAACGATGAGTGCTGTGTGTCCTTTAAGATTGCCGAAAACGCGTTCGGCAAGTTTCACTCCGGCAAGCGCAACAGACATGGGCCGGGCGGCGACTTCCGTCTCGGCGCGAACGCGTTTGCCGACTTCGAGCGCGCCCTGAAAGACGCGATTAAGCACGGGCCCGGTTGAACCGTGATCGAGGGCCTGACCGTACGCTGTTTTCACCTGGCCGAGAATTTCGGCTTCGCCGAGCATCATCGAATCAAGACCGGAAGTGACGCGGTATAAATGGCGCACCGCTTCGGGGCCAATCCAGCGGTAGAGTTTGCCGTTCAGTTCAGAACGCGAGATATGGTGATAATCGGTGAGAAAGGCTTCCATTGCTTCGGTCACGACGACGCCGTCGCTGCCGGGCACACCATAAAGTTCGCTGCGATTGCAGGTGGAGAGCACGACGGCTTCTTCGAGAATTCCCTGGTGACGCAGCTCGTCAGCCGCTTCCAGCGCCTGCTGTTGCGTGAATGCAACGCGCTCGCGCAATTCAACGGGGGCGGTGCGGTGACTGCACCCGATGAGCGCCACTTGAATTTTCGCCGCGTTGGCCGAGGTAGACATTAAAAGTAGCGATGGAAATGCGTCATATAAAGGTTCACAACCGTGTAACTGAAGAGCACGATCAGAAAATTTAGCGCGCAGAGCAGAGCCGCGCGCGAACCGCGCCATTTCGCCTGCCGCGAGAGCGCGAGATACGCGATATAGACAGCCAGGATCGCGACCGTGACGATCACTTTCGGATCAGTCAATGCAAAGCCGCCGCTCAACCGGCGTTCCCAGACGAATCCAATCGAGACGCCGAAGCACAACGCAACAAGACCAACCCACACGCCTCCTCGAGCCATGCGATCGAGCAAGTCGAGCGGCGGAAAACGCCAGAACGCCGCGCCGAGGTGGTGCGAACGCAACAGCCGGTCTTGCGCGAGATACACAAGGCTTAATACGAAAGACAACGCGAACGCAGCGTAAGCCCACGTGTTGAGCGTCACGTGGAAGGCAAACAACGGACCTGACGCGCTAGGCGGCCGTCCCGCGGCGCCGCTAGCGAGCGTTTCAAGGCCTGCCATCCAAAGGACGAGCAATGCCGTGATGACCGAGCCGACTCCGCGCTGACGATGAAATAGCTCCAGTGCAAGATACGTGATGCCGAGCAGCCATGCGAAAAGCGACATCGAACCGTAGAGA
>DATEGW010000175.1:0-21976 GCA_035279845.1 Candidatus Acidiferrales bacterium
AGTCGCAGGAGGCGGCGGGGTTCGCCGGTGCCGCAGACCAATCGGCGCTCGGATATAGCGGATTTAGCGGCCGATGTGATAGGTTTACGAATACTGAGGGCAATATCCTGATCACGCAGGACACGTATGCCTGAGCCCTCACCGCACGAAATAACCCGACTCTTACACGAATGGAGCAGCGGCAATCCGGGCGCTCTGGATAAGCTGATGCCGCTTGTCTATGCCGATTTGCACGGCACGGCGCGCCGTTACATGGCAAGGGAGCGCTCCGGGCAGACGATACAGGCGACCGCACTGATCCATGAGGTGTATGTGCGGCTGGTGGACTCGGCGGCAAATTGGCAGGACCGGGCGCATTTTTTCGCAGTCTGCGCGCGGATGATGCGGCAGATACTGACCGATTTTGCGCGCTCGCGTCAGTCGCAGAAACGCGGCGGCGGCGCGGAAAACATCACGTTTAACGATTCACTCCACGCTGCCAATGAACCTGCCACGGACCTGATCGCTTTAGACGATGCGTTGAATTGCCTGGCACGGATCGACGCGCGAAAGAGCCAGGTTGTTGAGCTGCGATTCTTCGGCGGGTTGAGCGTGGAAGAAACCGCCGAAGTGTTGAAAATTTCCAAGGAAACTGTGAAGCGGGATTGGAGTTTCGCGAAGCTTTGGCTATTGCGCGAAATGAGCGGAGAGGCGTCACGTGGAGCCTGAACTCTGGCAGCGCGTGGAACAGGTTTGCATGGCCGCGCTCGACCGCGGCGAAGAGGAGAGAGGCGCGTACGTGGCTGCAGCGTGCGCGGGCGATGCCGCGTTGGAGCGCGAAGTGAAGTCCCTGCTTGCGGAGCAGAGCCGCGCGGATAGCTTCATGGAAAGCCCCGCGATTGAAATTGCGGCGAAGGGACTTGCCGAAGAAGCCGCGATGCAGTGCGCGTCGTCCATGATCGGGCGCACGATTTCGCATTACCGGATTGTCGAGAAGCTGGGCGCGGGCGGAATGGGCGAAGTGTACCGCGCGGATCGCGCCGATGGCGCGTATGAAAAGCAGGTGGCAGTGAAGCTGATCCGCAGCGGCTTCGGTTCGGAATATTTTCTCGATCGGTTCCGCAATGAGCGGCAGATTCTGGCGCGGCTCGATCATCCCGGAATTGCCCGTTTGCTCGATGGAGGCGCGACGGAGGATGGGCTGCCGTTCATCGTGATGGAGTATGTGGACGGGATTCCCATCGATCAGTACTGCGAAAAATTGCGGTTGAGTGTGCCAGAACGGCTGAAGCTTTTTCGCGACGTCTGTCTGGCGGTGCAATACGCGCACCAGAACCTTGTGCTGCACCGCGATCTGAAGCCGGGGAACATTCTTGTTACGTCCTCCGGTGAGGTGAAGCTGCTCGATTTCGGGATCGCAAAAATTACGGATGCGGATGAGAACCATCTGGCGAGCGCTGCACAAGCGACGGTCCTGCCCATGATGACGCCGGAGTTCGCCAGCCCGGAACAGGTTCGCAACGAAGCGATGACAACGGCGAGCGATATCTATTCGCTTGGCGTGATCCTTTACAAGCTGCTCTGCGGGCGGTTGCCGTTTCGGACGGAGGGAACTGCGCCTCATGAAGTGGCGCGCGCGATCTGCGAAACCGATCCCGCCAAACCCAGCAGCGTGATCCCGGATGTCTCCAGTGCGGGTGTGGCTGCAGCAGGCCGGAAGCAGGATAGCTTCGGTGCGAAGATCGCAAGCGATCTAGACAACATTGTACTGAAAGCGTTGCGCAAGGAGCCGCTGCGGCGCTATGGATCGGCCGAGCAGCTGTCCGAAGATATTCGGCGCTATCTCGAAGGCCGGCCCGTACTGGCGCATAAGGATACGCTTCGCTATCGCGCGGGAAAGTTCGTCCGGCGAGAAAAGAAGATTGTGACGGCAGCGATGCTCGTGGTTCTGAGCCTGACAGGTGGCTTGATTGCGGCGACATGGGAAGCGCATCTCGCGCAGATTCAGCGCGCCCGCGCGGAGAGGCGTTTCAATGACGTGCGGTCGCTGGCGAACTCGCTGATGTTTGATGTGAACGACGCAATTCGCGGCCTGCCGGGATCGACTGCTGCGCGAGAGCTTGTGGTGAGCAAAGCGCTGACGTATTTAGACAGCCTCGCGCAGGAGGCAAACGGCGATTTGTCGTTTCAACGAGAGTTGGCCACGGCTTACGAGCGCGTCGGGGAAGTGCAGGGGGCGTTCGACAGCGCGAACGTGGGCGATACGGCGCAGGCACTATCGAGCTTAAAAAAAGCCGTGGCGATTCGGCAGTCGATTGCGGCGGAGGAACACAGTTCGCATGACAGCCTGACAAGTTTGGCAAATACGTATGAGATGCTCGGGCTGATGCTGTCGTCGAGTGGGGATTATCAAGAGGCGCTCGATTATGCGCAGAAAGCGGTGCAGATCGAGGAGGGATTCGGCTCTGCACCGAACGCTGCTGCCGACCAAGAAGCATTGGCCGGTTCTTACTATGTGCTCGGAGTAGGGCAGCACGATCTGGCGGGGTTTCAGGATTCGCTGGCGAGCCTGAGAAAATCGGTAGCGATTCGGGAGACGATCGCGACGACGGATCCGGATTTGTATGCTCAGGTGCGAACACGACTCTCGGGCACTTACGGTGAGATTGGAACGGTCCTCTCTGAAATGGGGCGTCCTGCCGATGCGATTGCGGCCACGCGGCAGGGCCTTGACGTGATGAGCGCGCTCGCAGCCGCGCATCCAAAAGATCGATTATTCAAGGAATATGTGTTCGAGCACACGGACGTGATCGCGAGTTATTTCGAGCAAATGGGCGATCACACGCAGGCGGAAGGTTACTACGAGAAGGCGCAGGCGGGATTCACGGCGACTTCGGCGTCCGATCCTAACGACACGAATTCGAAGCTGTGGCTCGGCGTCTGCGATAGCGAACTCGGCAAAGTGCAGGTTGAACTGGGCGAATTCGTGCCCGGAATGGAAAATATCCGTGCCGGGCTTGAAATTGCGCTGGCGCTATATCAAGCCGATCCCAGCGAAAATACGGACAAACTGCCGAATGTGGCAAGCGCGTATGCTGCGTCCGGATTTGCGTTTGCTCATATGGCGGAGCAGCCTGGAATTGCTGCGGGCGAGAGGCTGCGCGATTGGAAGCAGGCGCAGGCGCAATATCAGAAGAGCCGGAATACCTGGCAGCAAGTGGAAAAAATACACAAACTACAGCCGCGCGATGCGTCCGACGCGGCGAAGGCGACGCAAGAACTTGCAGAAGCAGACGCCTCACTGGCGAAGTTAACGGCCTCGCGCTGATGCGGCGGACGATGACCGCTTAAAGGCACCTCTTCGTGTAGCGCATTCTGGTTGCTCTGTCACGCCACCCTACGAACATAAGTGATGCATACTTGCTGCGCCCCGCTCGGTTACTAGCCGTTACCCTGCCTCGGAGGATTTTGCTTCCCAAACGGTCGCATGCTGCACAATTAAAGAAGAGAAATGGCACGCTACGCAAGACATGGGAGACGATATGAGCAACGACGACAAGAATTTGATCCTCGCGCGCATTGAAAAACTCGAGCGGCAAAATCGCAGGCTCAAACGGGCAGCATTGGTTTGCGTGGTGACGCTCGCGTCCATCGCGTTAGCGGGAGTCCTGGTGGCGCAGACGACGCATCGTAAGAGCACCAAGCCAGCGACCAAGCCGAAAGCCGCTGCGCCGGCGCCTCCTGCCGAGCCGGTGGTGCCGGAAAAGATCGAAGCGCAGAGTTTCATCCTTAAGGATGCTTCAGGACGTGAACGCGCGGAGCTAGCGATGGCAGGAACAGGGCCGAGTTTCCGTTTGCTCAATCAAAGCGGGACGGCGCTCGTCACTATCTCTTTGAATGACGGGACGCCGAGCGGTCCGCAGGTGCTGCTCTCCGATCCGGATCATCAATCAGGATTGGCGATCAGCGTTCAGCAGGGCACAGGTTCGTCCTTATCGCTGACCGGAACGCAGAACGCGTTAGTGCACTTAGGCGTCACGAAAGAGGGCACGAGCCTCGAATTGCTCGACCAAGATGGCTCATCCACAAACCTAGGCAATGGCACGAAAATTTCCAGAACCGGAAAAGCGCAGCAAACCACCGGCGCCTCGATCACTCTTTATAATAAGGATCGCAAGCTGCTTTGGTCGGCACCGTAATAGCGCTTAGTTATTCGAGCATTGCCACGCTGTTGACGCACCATGCCGGATGTTAGAGAACCGCCGCTATTAAAACCCATCAATTATTACGAGCGGAGGCCTTCCTGATGGACGTATTTGATTACTTCGACTTCGGAGATGGCGATTAGGCCTTGGTCGACAGCCTCGTCGAGGAAGGGAAGCAGTTGCTGGATTTTTTCCTCGGCGTCAATGACCGTGACCATGAGCGGCGCGTCATGCGAGAACGACAGCATGTGCGACTCGCGGATCAGGCTGCTCGCGCCGTATCCGGCGATTCCGCGAAGGACCGTAGCGCCTGCGATGTCAAGTTCGCGGCATTTTTCGACGATCGCACGATATAGAGGCTTGTCCTTCCATTTATCGTCCTCGCCGAAGTAGATGCGAACCATTTTCGCTTTTCCCGGAAGTTTCAAAGGCGGTCTTCCTTTCGGCGCTCGGCGGCGTTGAAATCGTGCGTGTACTTGATCACGTCCACGTCTGAAAAGACGACGAGGCCTTGTAGCACCATGCCATCGAGGACGGGAAAGTAGGCACGCAACTTTTCTTCTGCATCGATGACGGAGAGCATCACGGGGCGGTCGTGCGAAAGATGCAGCGCGGAGTCTTTACGGATGCGGCGGTTGGCGCCATACCCGAGGATACCGTGATACACAGTGACGCCAGCGATGTCATGTGCGCGCATACTCTCAACCAGGGCCTTGTAGAGCGGCATACCACGCCATTTGTCGTTTTCGCCGATGAAGATGCGCATCAGTTTCGCGGAGCCCTGGCGCTTTAACGAGGGCAGAGAAGGCTGCTGCTTTTTGTCGGCTTCGATTTCGGCGGGTTTGACGACTATCGTGTCCTGAACTTCGATGAGGCCCGTGCCGGCAAGTTCGCGAAGTTTGGGCAGGACTTCTTCAACTTTTTCGGCGGACTCGATGAATTCGATTTTCATGGGGAGGTCGGCAGTGAGGGCCTCGGCGCGGGTCGAATGGAGATGATGGTCGGCCCCGAAGCCCGCGACGCCCCGTATGACGCTCGCGCCCGATATGCCGTGATAAAAGAGAAAATTCAATATTGCGGAGTAGACCGATTGGCCGCGATAGCGATGATCCTCGCCGACGTAGATGCTCACTTTTTTAGCAGGGCCCGATTTGAGCATTGATTCTCCCCCAAAGCGATGTTGCTATGGCGCAAATTGTGACGCATCGCCGTAAAAACTTCTGCCGCACCTAGGGCGCTGGTCGTGTGCCGGCGCGCGGGTACGCCGAGCCAAAGTGCGCTGCTACGAGAACTCTGAACGACGCCCTTCGTGCAGTCTTTGCAAATCTCCTAGTTCATTTCAAGCGACGGTCTTCCCGGCGATCACGCCAAGCCAGAGTGCAACAAAGCCGACGGCAACGCTGAGCGCTATGTTCAGGCCGGCGATCAACAATTCGCCATCGCGGAAGACGGCGAATGTCTCCCATTCGAAAGAAGAGAAGGTGCTGTAGCCGCCGAGAAAGCCGATCACCAGCAAGTATCTCCAGTTGGCGCTGAGGTGCGCGCGTTCGGCAAGGATCGTCATGATGAAGCCGATGAGAAACGACGCGGTAATGTTAATGACGAACGTGCCGTATGGAAAGCGCGTGCCGAGTCGGCCTCCGACGAACGTTCCCGCCCAGAAGCGAAGCACGGAGCCCAGCGCGCCGCCAAAAGCTACGATCAGGTATTTGGTCATGTTAAGGGCTTGCTGTGTCAGTCGATACTCTTCGAGGGATTCAGCGCAGGGAAAAGCGAGCAGGCAAACGACCCCATGCCAGAAACAAACCCTCTAGTAGGAGTCATCTGCCCCCTTTAGGGGCGGTTTAGGGTGAACTCCAACACCCGAACATGTGCATTATTCCGCGAGCAAAATGCCCAAGTCAACAGCCTATGCCGCGCGAATGCAGGTGAGCGTTCGAAACGGTGACGTAGCCCGGACGCGCCATGAGGTTATCTCGGCGAAGGTGTTGGTCGACCAGAACCCTTTGCGACGTGGTAGCCATTCAATTTTCTCTTGACATGCAACCGAATGGTTGCCTATTATTCTCATGCAACCATATGGTTCCTTATTCCGATAAGGACGATGCGGTTTTCAGGGCGCTAGCGGACGCGAGCCGCCGCAAGCTCCTCGACAGGCTGCACCGGAAGAACGGCCAGACTCTGGGCGAACTTTGCGCTGGTCTGGCGATGACGAGGCAAGCAGTGGCGAAACATCTGGCGATTCTCAAGAACGCCAACCTCGTCTCGTGGAAGCGCGAAGGAAGGGAACGGCTTCACTTCATCAATCCTGTGCCGATCAACGAAATCGCGGAGCGATGGATCGGCAAGTTCGAGCAGCCCCGGCTGCAAGCACTCTCAAAACTTAAAAGGAACTTGGAGGGAGAAAAGTCATGAGCCAATCAGCAGAGAGCACTTTCGTCTATGTAACTTTCATACGCACCACGCCCGAGAAACTATGGTCCGCGCTGACCGACGCCGCCCAAATGAAGGAGTATTGGTTCGGAATGCACATCAAGGCGGAGTGGAAGCCGGGAGCGGAGTGGCAAATGCTTTTCCCCGATGGCAGGGTGGCGGACAACGGCGAGATTATTGAAATCGAGCGCCCGAAGCGGATTCGGCTGAAGTGGCGCAATGAGTTCAGGCCGGAATTGAAAGCGGAAGGTTTCGCCCTCTGCACGATGGAGCTTGAACCTGTCGGCGCCTCAGTGCGGCTCACGATCACACACACGATCGAGCGTGCGGATTCGAAACTCATTCAGGCTGTTTCAGGGGGATGGCCGAAAATTCTTTCGAATCTGAAGTCTATGCTCGAAACGGGCCAAATCGTCCTGACGCAAGCGGATCATTCCCATGCCCGATGAATCCGTCAGAAATTTGGGACGTTGAATTGCAAAGGCTTTCGAGCGCCGTCGAGAACTCTTTCGAATAGAATAGATGTTTCAGCGCGCGAGAACGGCTGTACGGCCGATGCAAAAGAGTGGAGTCCGAATCGCGGGAATGTGCATCCTATTTAGCTTAAACAAGCGACCGCAATAATTGACAGGAGACTCGGGAATGACGGGACGGTTTGTGGTATTTGCAGGCGTACTGCTATTCACAGCGGGCGTGGTAGGGGGACTGAGCGGATGTCGGGGGAAGGCGGAGGCGAACTCACCTGCCGGCGGATTCGTGCCGACGGTAGATGTGGCTTCCGTACAACAGCGGGATGTGCCGCTGACGAGCGAGTGGATCGCTTCGCTGGATGGCTACGTAAATGCGCAGATTCAGCCACACGTTTCAGGCTACTTAATCCGGCAGGAATACAAGGAGGGGTCGGTCGTTCACAAGAACGATGTCCTGTTTGAGATTGACCCGCGCCCATTCCAGGCCGCTCTCGACCAGAGCAAAGGACAATTAGCACAGGCTGAAGCGCAGATCAATCAGGCGCAGGCACAGCTAGCAAAGGCCACCCAAGATGTGGCGCGTGATACTCCGCTTGCCGAAGCCAAGGCGATTGCGCAAAGCGAACTCGATGACGATTTGCAGGCCAAGGCCGGCGCGTCAGCCGCCGTGACCGCCGCGCAGGCCGCTACGACCGCGGCAAAGGCAGCGGTTGAGCAGGCGCAACTGAACCTTTCGTTTACTAAGATTACTTCGCTGATAGATGGCGTGGCGGGAATCGCGCAGGCGCAGATCGGCGATTTGGTTAGTACGAGCACAGTGCTTACGTCCGTTTCGCAGGTGCAGCCGATTAAAGTGTATTTCTCGATGAGCGAGCAGGATTATTTGCATGCGCAAGAAGGCCCGCATGGAAAGGTGCGCGGCGATGTGCTGCCGCTGGCGGGTGTGCCTTTGACGCTGGTACTCGCGGATGGCAGCGTTTATCCGCACACGGGTAAGGTGCTGTGGACGGATCGCCAGATCGATCCGAGCACGGGAACGATTCGTGTGGCAGCTGCGTTCCCCAACAGCAATAACGTCTTGCGGCCGGGCCAATATGGGCGCGTACGCGCCGTCACGCAGGTAAGGCAGAACGCTTTGGTCGTGCCACAAGCAGCCGTAACGGAGCTGCAAGGCACATATTCGGTCGCCGTGGTCGGTCCGGACAATAAAGTAGCCGTTCAGCAGGTGCAGGTTGGACCGCAAGTAGGCCCGAATTGGATCATCACGCAGGGGCTCAGCGCGAACCAGAAAGTAATGGTCGGCGGCCTTCAGTACGCGCGTCCCGGAGCCATGGTAAACCCCAAACCGGTCGCAGCAACAGCGCCGGAGGGGCAGTAGCCAATGGCGAAGTTTTTTATCCGGCGTCCTATTGTTGCCATCGTAATCGCAATCATTACCGTGCTTGCCGGCGTTGTCTCGATTCTCCGTTTGCCGGAAGCTCAATTTCCTGACATCGTTCCGCCGCAGGTTATCGTCTCGACCACGTATCCTGGCGCAGATGCTCAGACGGTAGA
Source organism: Candidatus Acidiferrales bacterium (assembly GCA_035279845.1). GTDB lineage: Bacteria > Acidobacteriota > Terriglobia > Acidiferrales > UBA7541 > Palsa-295. Next base: position 8,642 of record DATEGW010000175.1, read on the forward strand.
GCAGTCCGTTGCAACGCCGATCGAGCAGCAGATGAACGGCGTGGACAACATGCTCTACATGCAGTCGACCAACGGCAACGACGGCACGATGGCGCTGACTGTGACGTTCGATGTGGACACGGACGTAAACACAGACCAAGTGAACGTCGAAAACCGCGTCGCCCAAGCCTCGCCCAATCTGCCGCCGGACGTGACGAAATTCGGGACGACGATTCGCAAATCGACTGGGCTTCCGCTGCTCGCGTTTGCGCTTTACTCGCCGAAACACACGCGAGATTCCCTATTTCTCGCGAACTACGCAAACATCAACATTACCGATCAACTTCTGCGCGTGCCAGGCGCCGGTCAAGTGATCCTGTTTGGCGCTACGGATTACTCGATGCGCGTCTGGATCAGGCCGCAGGTACTCGCGAAGATGGGACTTACCGTAAACGATCTCGTTAACGCGTTGAACCAGCAGAACAGCGTGAATCCGGCAGGGCAGCTTTCGGGGAATCCGGCTCCCGCGGGCACGGCGATGACGTATACCGTTCGCACGCAAGGTCGCCTCGTAACAGCGGAACAATTCGGCGACATCGTCGTTCGCGAGAATCCGAACGGCTCGGTGGTGCGACTCAAGGATGTGGCACGGATCGAGCTTGGGTCTCTCAGCTATAACGAAACTTCGCGTTTCGATGGACAGCCGAGCTGCATCATAGCGGTGTTTCTGACTCCGGGCGCGAATGCGGTGGCCGTGGCAGACGCCACACGCAACGTGATGGCGCAGTTGCAGCAGCGATTTCCTTCCGATCTAAGTTACAAGCTGGCATTCGACACGACGCTGCCGGTGACCGAGGGTATTCACGAGATCCTGGTAACGCTCTTTATAGCGATGGCGCTCGTGATTCTCGTCGTGTACCTCTTCCTGCAAAATTGGCGCGCCACGCTGATTCCGATGATTGCAGTGCCGGTTTCGTTGATCGGTACATTTGCGTTCTTCCCCGCTTTGGGATTTTCAATCAACACCTTATCGATGTTTGGCTTAGTGCTGGCCATCGGCCTCGTGGTGGACGATGCGATCGTGGTGGTGGAGGCTGTGGAACACCATATCGAAGAGGGGATGAGTCCGCGCGATGCGACTCTACAGGCGATGCGAGAAGTGTCTGGCCCGGTGGTCGCCATTGCGCTAATCCTTTCGTCCGTTTTCGTGCCGATGGCGCTGATCAGCGGCATTCAAGGGCAACTGAATAAGCAGTTCGCGGTGACGGTGGCGATTTCCGTGCTTATTTCGGCATTCAACGCCCTTACGCTTTCGCCGGCGCTCGCTGCAATGCTGCTTCGTCCACGGAAACAAACGAAGGGCCTACTGGGCCGTTTCTTCAGGGGATTCAACGGGACTTTCGAAAAATTCCGGGTTCGCTATGTGGGCGTGAGCCACGGGCTTATTCGGAAAGCCGTGCTCGGCATGGCCATACTTGCGTGTTTTTTCCTGGTGGATTTTGGAATCGGCAGGAAATTGCCCACAAGCTTTTTGCCGCAGGAGGACTACGGATTTCTGTTCATGAATGTGCAGCTCCCGCCGGCTGCGTCGCTGGAGCGTACGGACGCCGTCGCGCGGAAAATCGAAAATATTCTGGCCAAGACGCCCGGGCTGGAAGATTACACGACGATTGACGGATTCAGTTTACTCACGCGCGTTTCGACGACGAACAGCGCGTTCTATTTCGTCTCGCTGAAGCCATGGTCCGAGAGAGGCGCTGCGAATCTCTCGGCGGACGCGATAACTGCGAATATCAACCGCCAACTGGCGATGCAGGTGCCTGGAGCGGTCGCTTTTGCATTCGGCCCGCCGCCGATTCCCGGCCTCGGCAGCGCAGGGGGATTTTCCCTTTGGGTACAGGACAGATCCGGGGGAACCGTCGAAGATCTTAGTGAAAACCTGCAAAAGTTCCTGGCGGCGGCGCGAAAGAGACCGGAGCTGACCGGCGTCAATTCCCAATTCTCGGCGGCCACTCCGCAGATGTATGCCAACGTGGACCGCGACAAGGCTTTGAAACAGGGCGTGCAACTGAGCGACATCTATCAGACGTTGCAGGCATCCTTGGGCGGCCTTTACGTGAACCAGTTCAACCGCTTCGGGCGGCAGTGGAAAGTTTTCGTCGAGGCGGAGGCGCAGGATCGCACCTCGCCCGAATCGATCGAGCAATATTACGTGAGGAATCGCAACGGAGATATGGCCCCGCTTTCGACGCTTGTTTCCATGACACCGACGAATGGCCCGGATTATACGAATCGATTCAATCTTTACCGAGCGGCGCAGGTGATTGGGTCCGCGGCGCCAGGCTACAGCTCGGGACAGGCGCAACAAGCTCTGGAAGAAGTAGCTCGCGAAACGCTGCCGCCAGGCATGGGTTACGACTGGGCTGATCTTTCTTATCAGGAGAACAAGGCGTCTGGAACGGCGGGCCCTATTTTCGGCCTCTCGCTGTTGGTTGTGTTCCTGATTCTGGCGGCGCTGTATGAGAGCTGGACGCTGCCTTTCTCTGTGCTGCTATCGGTTCCTATCGCAATTTTCGGCGCGTTCGCAGGCCTTTATCTACGGAACTTCGATTTGGACGTTTACGCGCAGATCGGGCTCGTGATGCTCATTGGTCTCGCAGCGAAAAACGCGATTTTGATCGTTGAATTTGCGCGAGACGAGATGGCCAAAGGAAGAGGGCTGGTGGAGGCAGCGCTCGAAGGCGCGAAGCTTCGGTTACGGCCAATTCTGATGACGTCCTTCGCGTTTATTCTCGGTTGCGTGCCGCTGGCGATTGCGTCGGGATCGGGCGCCGTGGGGCGGCAGATTCTCGGCACCGTAGTCGTCACGGGAATGTTTGCCGCCACGGCATTGGCGATCTTTATTATTCCCGTTTTGTTTGTGCTGTTTGAGCGGCTCGCGCTCCGATTGCACGAAGCCGCTCCTGGAGACATCCACATGCCGGGAATGACGCCCGGCCACGACACGGCCAAGGGGGACGACTAATGAAGCGGCGGCGCGGAGCGGTGATTGCGGCGGCATTGGCTGCGATATTCGTGGCGGGGTGTACCGTTGGCCCGAACTACAAGCGTCCTGCCGTTACAACGCCGCAAAGTTACCGAGGAAAGACCGCAGCGGCATCGCAGACATCCTTCGGCGATGAAAAATGGGCCGATGTGTTTCAGGACCCGCAACTTCAGAAATTGATCCAGACTGCGCTCGCGCAAAATTATGACGTGCGGATCGCGGCTGCTCGCATTGAGCAGGCGCAAGCGCAGTTAACGATCGCGCGAGGAGGGCAATATCCCGGCGCCGCCGGGCTGGCCTCCGTCTCACGCAACCGCAGCGCCGCCTCAAAATTCTTCGGTCCGTTTACGGCGACGACGACCGAACTCGGCCTCGGACTTCAATGGGATTTGGATTTTTGGGGAAAGTACCGTCGCGCGACGGAAGCTGCTCGCGATCAATTGCTCGCCAGCGATTGGGCGCAGAAAGAGGTGACTTCCACGCTGGTGGCGAATCTCGCGTCGGCGTACTTTACGTTGCGCGAGCAGGATTTGGAGTTGCAGATTTCGAAGCAGACACTCTCATCCGATCAGGATTCTCTGAAGCTGACGCAGTTGCTTGTGGACCACGGCCGCACCTCATTGCTTGATGTTCGCCAGGCGGAGCAACTCGTTTATTCAGCTTCCGGCTCCATCAGCACAATTCAAAAGCAGACCGCACAAGAGGAAAATTTCATCAGCACGCTGATCGGGCAGAATCCGGGAGAGGTGGCACGCGGTTTGGACTTGACGGCTCAGCCGCACGCACCCGAACTTCCGGCCGGGCTGCCATCGTCGCTGCTGGAACGCAGGCCGGACATTCGCCAGGCCGAAGCGCAATTGATGGCGGCGAATGCTCAGATCGGCGTTGCCAAAGCTGCTTACTTTCCTGCGATCACTCTTACCGGGAACGGCGGCGCACAAAGCATTGATCTCTCTAAGCTGTTTACGGGGCCCGCCGGGACGTGGAGCTTCGCGGGGCAGCTCACCCAGCCGCTTTTTGCCGGAGGGACTCTGAAAGGCAACGTACGTCTGACGCAGGCAGAGGAGCAGCAAGCGGCGCTCGTGTACCAGCAGACGATTCAGCAGGCATTTCGGCAAGTTTCCGACGCGCTCGCGGCTTACACGCAGGATCAGGACTTTCGCAAGCAGCAGGATTCGCTCACGAAATCCGCCCAGGACGCCAGCCGCCTTTCCGATTTGCGATACAGAGGCGGCGCGGCGAGCTACCTGGAAGTCCTCGACGCAAACACGCGTTACTACTCGGCCGAGCTCACCCTGGCGCAAGCCGAGTTAAACGAGATGCTCGACTACGTGGAGCTTTATCGTGCGCTTGGCGGGGGCTGGCAGCAGTAAACGATTCTCACGCTCAACTTTTAGGTCTCCAAGCGTCTTGCGTTCAAAAAAGCCTGCCTGTTCATGGCCGCCTTGCGAGGGCGACTAGGTCATCTAATCACCTGTTGCGCGGCAATCCTTCCATTAGTAACCGCATGATGAAAACTTGGGGATAATTCTTGGTCTCAGGCCTCACTGGCGCTATTTTTGAGATTGATGTAAATCGGGAGAATTGCGCTGACAAGCGACACTACAACCTCCTGCGGGGATTTAGTTCATGCCGGCCAGACATTTTGATGCGCGCCGCCGCGTTGTAATCGAGCGAGTTCGTCCGGAAATCGACGGCGGCCGTTTCCCCATAAAGCGCGTCGTAGGCGAGAAGATCGTAGTGGAGGCGGATATTTTCGCCGACGGCCACGATCAGCTTTCCTGCCGGATTTTGTATTGGGACGAGACAGACAAGAAGCCGCACTCCGCGCCGTTGGAACCGATCGTGAATGACCGCTGGCGCGGCGAGTTTCGCGTGTCAGAAATTGGAACGTCCCGATACACGGTCGAGGGATGGATCGATCATTTCAAGACGTGGCGCGGCGACTTGCTCAAGCGAATTGCCGCCGGGCAAGACGTGCGAACCGATCTTCTCATCGGCGCGGAGTTCATTGAAGAGGCTGCCAGCCGCGCTGCAGACGAAGATGGAAAGCTCCTGCGCGAATGGGCTAAACGCCTGCGCAACAGTGTCGATCAAGAGCCGGGTGCCTCGATAGCGCTGGAAGAGCAATTGCTTCCGGTCATCGGTCGTTATCCCGAGCCATTTCTCATGACCCGCTATGACAAGGAACTGCTCGTCACAGTGGACCGGCCGCGAGCCGGATTTTCTGCCTGGTACGAAATTTTTCCACGCTCTACAGCCGCGGAGCCCGGCCGCCACGGCACTCTGCGCGATTGCGAAAAACGCCTTTCGTACATCGCATCGATGGGTTTCGACGTAGTTTATCTCGCGCCAGTGCATCCGATCGGCCACACAAATCGCAAGGGAAAGAACAATTCCGTTGTGGCGCAACCGGACGATATGGGCAGCCCGTGGGCCATTGGCTCGGAAGAGGGCGGTCACAAGGCGGTTCATCCGCAGCTCGGCACGCTCGAGGATTTCCGCAGGTTCGTCGCAAAAGCCGACGAGCACGGCCTGGAAGTGGCGCTCGATATTGCGTTCCAATGCTCGCCGGATCATCCATATACACGCGAGCATCCCGATTGGTTCCGCATGCGCCCGGACGGCACTATCCAGTACGCAGAGAACCCGCCGAAGAAATATCAGGATATTTATCCGATAAATTTCGAGACGCCCGAGCCGCTCGCGTTATGGGAAGAGCTGAAAAGCGTTTTTCTATTCTGGATCAAGCAAGGTGTGAGAATTTTTCGCGTCGATAATCCGCATACGAAGGCATTCCCCTTTTGGGAATGGGCAATCGAGGAGATCAAACGCGATCATCCGGATGTGATTCTTTTGGCGGAGGCGTTCACGCGGCCGCATGTGATGTATCGGCTTGCGAAACTTGGGTTCACGCAGTCATACACCTATTTCACATGGCGTAATACGAAGGCCGAGTTGACCGAATATTTCACGGAGCTGACGCAGACGGAGGTTCGCGAATACTTCCGACCGAACCTTTGGCCGAACACTCCGGATATTCTTTCCGAGTTTTTGCAGGTTGCGGGAAGGCCCGCGTTTATGACGCGAGCCGTGCTGGCGGCCACGCTGGGCGCAAATTACGGAATTTACGGCCCGGCATTTGAACTATGTGAGAACGTAGCGGTGTCGCCCGGTAGCGAAGAGTATCTGAACTCCGAAAAATATGAGATCAAGCATCGCGATCTAAACGCGCCGTGGAGCCTTAAGGACTTCATCGCGCGGATTAATTCGATTCGAAGAGCGCATCCCGCTTTGCAGAGCGACCGCGGGTTGCGCTTTCATGAGACCGACAATCCCATGCTGCTCTGCTTCAGCAAGACGACGGAGGATCTCTCCAACGTCATCGTCGTAGTGGTGAACCTCGATTCGTTTCACAAGCAGACGGGCTGGGTCAATTTGGATTTAGAGTCTCTTGGAGTGAATAACGGGCGTCCCTATCAGGCCAATGATGTGCTCGGCGGCGGACGATATATGTGGCACGGATCGTGGAACTATGTGGAACTGACGCCCGGAAGCTTGCCCGCCCATATTCTGCAGATTCGGCGCTGGGTTCGCACAGAACGCGATTTTGATTACTATTTGTGAGAGGCCGAATCGCCGGATTGCAGACGACGGTCCGGAGTACTCGGCTGAAGATTCGGGATAGGCTTGATGGCAAAACGGCACGGCAGCGCAGGCGATCCGCTCTGGTACAAAGATGCGATTATTTATGAGCTGCACGTCCGGGCCTTCAAAGATAGCAATGGCGACGGCATCGGCGACTTCCAGGGCTTAATTCAGAAGCTTGACTATCTTCAGGACCTGGGCGTCACGTGTCTGTGGCTGCTCCCGTTTTTCCCGTCGCCGCTCAAGGACGACGGATACGACATTTCCGATTACCTCGGCGTCCATCCGATGTACGGGACGATCGAGGACTTCCAGAATTTTCTCGATGCCGCGCATGAACGCGGACTGCAAGTTCTGATCGAGCTCGTAATCAATCACACTTCCGAGCAACATCCCTGGTTTCAAGCCGCGCGACTCGCTCCTCCCGGTTCTCCTCTACGAGATTTTTATGTTTGGAGCGATAACGACCAAAAGTATGCGGACGCGCGAATCATCTTCACGGATACGGAAAAGTCCAACTGGACCTGGGATCCGATCGCGAAAGCGTATTACTGGCACCGGTTTTTCTCCCACCAGCCTGACCTGAATTTTGAAAACCCGAAAGTGGTCGAAGAAGTCGTGAAGATCATGAAATATTGGCTGGACATGGGCGTAGACGCGCTAAGGCTCGATGCAATTCCTTATCTGGTTGAACGTGATGGAACCAATTGCGAGAACCTTCCGGAAACGCACGTTTCGATAAAGCAGTTGCGGCGCGAAATGGATGAAAATTACACGGGACGCATGATTCTGGCCGAAGCAAACCAGTGGCCGAGTGACGTTCGTCCGTATTTCGGAGACGGCGACGAATGCCATATGGCGTTTCACTTCCCGCTGATGCCGCGTATCTATATGGCTTTGCGACAGGAAGACAGGCTTCCAATTACCGATATCATCGCGCAGACGCCGAGCATTCCCGAGAATTGCCAGTGGGGCTTGTTTCTGCGCAACCATGATGAATTGACGCTTGAGATGGTGACAAACGACGAGCGCGACTACATGTACCTGGCTTACAGCGCCGATCCGAGGATGCGAATCAATCTCGGCATTCGCCGTCGTCTGGCGCCCCTCGTCGACAACAGCCGTCGTCGCATCGAGTTGCTAATCAGCTTGCTTTTTTCGTTTCCCGGATCGCCGATCATTTACTACGGCGATGAAATCGGCATGGGAGACAACATCTATCTTGGTGATCGCAATGGCGTGCGAACTCCCATGCAATGGAACGCCGATAGAAACGCCGGCTTTTCCAGCGCAACGCCCGCGCGCCTATATAGCCCGGTAATCATGGATCCCGTCTGGGGCTATGAGGCGATCAACGTCGAAGCACAGCAGGGTGATCCTTCGTCCCTTTTGAACTGGATGCGCAACATGATCGCGTTGCGCAAGCTGTTCAGCGTCTTCGGGCGCGGCAGTATCGAGATTCTGAATCCTACAAATCGAAAAGTGCTCGCTTACTTGCGACGCGATGGCGACGAGCAGATTCTGTGCGTTGCCAATCTTTCGCGATTCGCGCAGCCCGTGGATCTGGACCTTTCAGAGTTGGACGGGATGGTTCCGACGGAAATGCTGGGATATGTGGAATTTCCGCTGATCGAGAGGCAGCCGTACCGCCTTACGCTGGGTCCGTACGGATTTTTGTGGCTGGAATTGCATCCGAGGCCGGACGCCAGTGCCGCGAATGCGGATCTTGAGGAGCGACGTCCGCTATCTTTTGCACAGAAATGGGACACGATTCTCGCGGGCCCGGAACACGAACGATTCGAAAGCGACGTTCTGGTGGAATATTTGCCGGCGCAGCGTTGGTTTGCTGCGAAGTCGCGTACAGTGAAAACGACGCGAGTGCTCGATTGGATTGTTCTTGACGCCTCGAAATCGGCCCTGGCGCTTGTACAGGTCACTTACGACGGCGGCTCCCCGGACATATATCTTCTGCCGCTCACGGTGACACTCGGTGAGCGTTCCGAAGATGTGCGTCGCTCCGCACCAAGCGCCGTAATTGCGCCTGTGGTGGCGAACAGCTCCTTCGGATTGATCCATGACGGAACTTTGGATGATGCGACGTGCCTCGAAATACTGCGCCTTATTCAAAACCCGAAAGCGATCCCCGCGCGAAAGGGCCGGGTCCAAGGAGAGCGGGGAACTGCATTTGCGCGGATTTTAGGCGATCGCGACAGTTCCTCTTTGCAGGTGCGGCGAGGCTCGGCCGAGCAGAGCAATACTTCAATCCTATTCGGCGATAGATTCATCCTGAAACTTTTTCGGCACCCGGAAGCGGGAGTAAATCCCGACTGCGAAATTGGGCAATATCTCACAGAGGAGATCGGCTTCCAGCGGATACCGCCTTTTGCCGGTTCCATCGAGTACGCGCCAGCCGATGGTGACCGGATCACTATCGCGATGTTACAGGGCCTGGTTGAAAACGAAGGCGATGGTTGGAAGTGGACGCTCGAAGAGCTGGACCGCTATTATGAGGCCATCGCGCCGCTGCCTTTTCCGAAAAAATTTCAACGCCATATCGAGAAGACCGCGCTTGAACTTTCCGGAAGCGAGGCGTCTCAGCTTGCACGCGACCACGTCGGCATGTACCTTGATGCGGCGGGGACGCTGGGGCGCTGCACGGCGGAACTGCATCTTGCGTTAGCGACCCCCACGAATGATCCGGCGTTTGCTGCCGAGCAATTTGGCGCAGCCGAGCTGCAGGGTTTGCTTGAGCAGGTTCGGCAGCACGCTTCAACCGTATTCGATACTCTCAAGGGGCGTGTGCCTCATTTACCGGACGATGTGGTCGAAATCGCAGGCTCCGTGCTTGGCAGGCGGCGCCGGATCCTCCAGTATCTGGAGCGGTTAGAACAGTCGGAGTTGCGTACGTTAAGAATACGCATTCACGGCGACTATCATCTCGGGCAGGTGCTGCGAGTGAAGACCGATTTCGCGATTTTGGATTTTGAAGGCGAGCCGGCGCGGTCGCTCGAATATCGCCGCTCCAAACAGAATCCGCTCAAGGATGTGGCCGGCATGTTGCGCTCGTTCAACTATGCCGCTTATGCAAGTTTGTTCAACTATACAGCGAGGCGTCCGGAGGATTTCGCGAAGCTGGAACCGTGGGCGCAGGTGTGGGAACGTTCGGCATCTGCGGAATTTTTGAAGGCGTACAGGCAGACAGTAGGGAAAGCGAAACTCATTCCTGCCGGAGACGACGATTTTCGGATGCTTCTGGACACTTTTCTTCTGGACAAGGTGCTCTACGAAGTGCTCTATGAACTGAATAGCCGTCCGGCATGGCTGCGGATTCCCTTGTCCGGCATTTTGTCACTGCCACTATAAGGGACTCGCCGCCGAAAGGCGTTTTTCGATGTTATGGGGCTGTAAACCGCTCGAAGAAAGTGTAAATGGATAAAACGCAGGATTTGCAAACGGAGCAGGTTCCGCAAGACCCGGTAAAGAGCCTCCAACAAATCGAGGGGGCCGACCTTGTCGTAGGCATCCTCGCAGACTTGTCGCAGGATGGCGTCGCGGAACTGTGCGGGGCTCTGCGAGCTTTGCAAGGAACTCCGAAAATCGTCGTGCTGCAAAGTTTTCCGGCAACGCCGTCGGTGAGCGCCGAGCCTTCATCGGACGGACCCTCAATCTTCCTGCTTCCCTGGGCGCTTCAATCGCAAAATTTGTCTTCGGCGCCCTTCGAGACTATATCAACCGCATACAATTCGATCGTCAGCCTGGGGGAAAAAATCGGAGCGCGCGGCTGCTGCCTGATCGTTTCGCACCTCGAGTCTCCGCCGTCGCGCTGGATTTGCCAGTTAGTTGCTCCATTGCTCGATGGCACGGCGGATTTCGTTGCCCCGCGCTTCGCATTTCGGAAATTTGAAGGGTTGCTGAATAGCAGCATCATTTCTCCGCTTACGCGCAGCCTTTACGGAAGGCGCATTCAGAGTCCTTTGGGCCCGGATTTTGGCCTTTCTCAGCAACTCTTTCACACGTTCCTGAGCGGCGGCGCCCAGAACGGCGATCGCAGCGGCGGAGTGAACATGCTTGCGGCGCTTGTTCCGCGCGTGGCCTGCGGAAATTTTCGCATCTCGCAGGCATACCTCGGGCCCCGGACGTACCCACCTGCCGACTGGACTATTGTCAGCGCACTGCTCAGCCAGGTGCTGGGGCCGATTTTTCTCGTTATGGAGAAGACGGCGCCCTGCTGGCAAAAGGCGCGCAATTCAACGCCAGTGAAAACCCTTAACGAGCACACGCCGGTGCCCCAAACCACGGCGAATGTCGAGATTGGTCACTTGGTGAATTCGTTTCAGCTTGGCGTGCGCGATCTACAGGAAATTTGGAGTCTCGTTCTTCCGCCGGCAACCCTGCTTGAGCTCAGAAAACTTTCGCGTTTGGCGCCTGAGCAATTTCGCTTGCCGGACGAGCTGTGGGCTCGAATTATCTATGATTTCGCGCTCGCGCATCGCCTGCGCACGATCAACCGTGATCATCTACTGCGTTCGCTGACGCCGCTGTATTTGGGATGGGTGGCTTCTTACGCGCGCGAGATGGAAAGCTCCGAGTCAAATGCCGCGGAGCAAAGGCTTGAACGCCTGGCCGTTGCATTTGAAACGGCGAAGCCCTATTTGGTATCTCGTTGGCGCTGGCCGGACCGTTTTAATCCGTAATGCAGTTCCTGAGGGGGACTTATGTGGCAACAAGTGAAGCAAGCTCTGGATCAATCGGCCACTGGTTTTATGACGAGGCTCGCGGCGCTGCTGCCGGGATTCGTTGCGCTTGTCGTCGCGATCCTGATCTCAATTGTGCTCGCGTGGGTGGTTGGAATCGTCGTGCGGCGCGCGCTCATCGGGATGCAGTTTGACGAACGGCTGAGGCGCTGGGGCTTTTCGTCCGCGGCGGAATGGTCGCCGCGAAGGAGTCCCACTTTGCTCGTCTCGACGGTCGTCACTTGCGTGATCATTTTGACGGGCCTCCTGATTGGAATTGCCGCATTCAATTCAGACATCACGTCGTCGCTCGTCCGCAGCATTTTTGCTTACGTGCCGAATATCATTGGCGCGATTTTTGTGCTCGTGATCGGCACAATTGTTGCGCGTTTCGTCGCCAGGAGCGTTTTGATTGGGGCCGTCAATCTGAACCTCGGTTACGCACGGCTGCTCAGCGTCGGAACAAAGTGGATGGTCATCGTCGTGACGATTGCGATGGCGCTGGACCATCTTAGAATCGCGCCGGGAATCGTCGAACTAGCATTCGGCATCCTTTTCGGTGGAATTGTTTTGGCTCTGGCGCTAGCCGTCGGCTTGGGCTCGAGCGAAATCGTAAGCAAACAGCTCGAACGCGACACAAAGAAAGTGTCCTCGGCCGAGATGGTCGAGGAGCCTTTCAGGCATCTGTGACGTGTGCTTTTGAAAACAAGCGGAAGGAAGCACTCCCAATAGCGGTCGCCAGCCGGATTTTCAGTCCGGGCGCCGGACCGCCAAATTGTCGATTAGAATTTACCCAAGGCGGCGTGTGCGTCAGAGTGTTCTATTTGTATCACCTATGAGCACGGATTGTATGACGTAAAACAAGCCCATTGGCCCGCAAGTGTACGACGAAATGTGCGCGGTCCGAGCACCGGAAATAGACGCCGCCTTCTATGCTTTCTGCTAATGCGCGTTAAATGCCGAGGCGGGTTTTGAAGGCTTTCCGTGAATCTTAAAAGCGACGGTACCTCCCGGCGTGTACTGGACTTTAATCCTATCGCCGTACTGATAGCCGCCCGAACTGATTATTTGCTGCATCTTGGCTTTTACTTCGGGACTATAGGTGAAGGTGTGGATCACTCGCTCGTTCCCCTGTTCGCTCACGACCATCGAATTGTTATCCGCGTGAAGAACTTCCACCTTCATCCATGTTCCTGAAGGCTGCTTTTTCTTCGGGCGAACGATCGTGTGAACGATGATAGGCGCCGCGACAGCGACGGCCGTTACTGGGTCCTGTGCCCGTGCAGGTGCAGGGGACAATGCTACGGCGGCAAAAAGCAGCGAAGCGGTGAAAGCGATTGATTTTTTCATAGCTCTTCGTCGAATGAGATTTTCAGCGATTTTAGAAACTTGATGTCCTGGGCCGTGATCGCGATTTTCGATTCCGCGGGCTCGTCTTCCATCACATCTTCATCCACCCGGATGCGCATCGATTCAAGAAAGCGCCGATCCTGCGGCGTCATGTGCGCTTCGTCGGAGGTGCGGCGTGCAAGGCCGATGGTTGCGTCGAGCTTCAGCACAATTTCATAGCCGGCCGATCGTACCCCCGAAATCGCCTCGGCGATGCGGTCGGATTCGGCGACCGAATCATTGATGGCGTGCCCGAGTTTCTGGAGCAACTGTTTCATGCGGTTATCAAGTTCCAAGCCCGGCCTCCTCTACGACCAACTATCGTCATTTTAGGACCTGTTCTTGCGCTACACAAGACTGGCAAAGGGCCAGTTTTCCACGTGCGTTAACAGTACCAGGGGCCGGGTAACGCCCCCTTCCACGAGACCCCGTCGATGGTCGGCTTGGTAGCGGCCGATCGCGAAGCCACCGCGATGTGCCGGTCGTTTGCTCCCTCTGAATGATCTCACCGCGCGAAAAACAAACCCGCAAGCCGGTTCT
>DATEGW010000176.1:0-25682 GCA_035279845.1 Candidatus Acidiferrales bacterium
ACGGCAATGATGACTCGCGGGAACTCGGTGCTGGGGAAAACAGCAAGCGGAATCGAAAGCGCCTCGTAAATACCGACGGCCGCCAAAGCGATTACGAGGAAGACGATGGATTTGGAGTGGCGTGCGAACCAATAGCGCGACGCTGCCTCGTGCCCGGCGCGCTTTCCGCCCGTGACGGACGTGGCGCTCATGAGCGGCTCCCGCGCCGCGATGTGTTTCCGCACGCCATTAGTTTGAATCGTCCTCGGTCGGCGCGGGCTTCGCTATTTGCACTGTAGTTTTCGCGAGCACGTCGGGATCTTCGGTGCTGAGTTCGTACGCGCCGGTCGTCGCAACGCGGTCGCCCGGCTTCAGACCATCGGTGATCTGCGCGTTATCACCGTTGCGGATTCCCACTTTCACATCTTGCTGCTTGGGTTTGTTGTCGGCACCGATCACCATGACGGAAGTGGAGCCGTTTGTCTCGGTGAGCAAAGCCGCAGATGGAATTACGATGGCGTTCTGGATGGTTTGCGCGACGATACTTACCCGTGCGTTTGCGCCCGGTTTCAGCCTGTCACCGGGATTCGCAGCTTGAACCCACACTTCCACCGTGGTACTGCTCGGGTCGAGGGCAGGACTCACGAGCGTAACTTTTCCTTCCAGTGGTTTCGTGGTGCCGGTGGAAGATATGGTGGCCGTATCGCCGACCTTCAGGTGCGAGGCCTGATCCTGCGCGATGTGCGCTCGCGCAACAATCGAAGAAAGATTCATGACGGTAGCGATGGGCTGGCCGGAAGGCACTGTTTCACCGGCGAAGTAGGGACGATCCGTGACAATGCCGGCAATAGGACTCGTGATTCTCGCGTAATCCAATTGTGCTTGCGCGCTTGTAACGCGACCCTTCGCGGCGTTTAACTGCCCTTCCGCGGCTTTCAAATCGTATTGCTTTTGCGCCGAATCGTATTGGTTTTGCGCTTGTGTGAGGGCGATTCGAGCGTCTTCGGCATCTTTCTGCGAAACGGCGCCTTGTTTGAGTAGATTCTGGCGGCCGTCGTAAACCTTCTGTGCCGCGTCAAGCTGCTGTTTCGCCAGCGTCAATTGCTGTTGTGCATTTTGCAATGCAGTTTGGTAGGCGGCTTGTGCTTGCTGATAGTTGCCCTGGTTTTCCGTTACCGCGCCTTGCAGAGGCTGACTCTCGAGTTCAGCGAGCAATTGGCCCGCGTGGACCTGGCTTCCGCGTTGCACATAGAACTTCTTTATCGGCGCGCTCACTTGCGGCACGATAGCCGCCTGATCGATGGGATAGAGAACTGCATCCGCGCTAACGACTTGCTGGATGGGCTGCGTCTGCGCGGCTGCAACTTGCACCGTGGCGACGGGCGCCGGCTCGCCCTCCTGTTTGGAGGAACACGCGCCGAGAAACACGGCATACGCGATTGCGCCGATCGCTAAGCCGCGGATGTGAGTTGACTTGAGCATTTGCATTTTTAGAACGGTCCTGTGAGCGTCTGCAATGTAGCCAGCGCCACGCGATAGTGCAATTCGTTGTTCGAGTAATTCGTGCGCGCTTGCGTCAGTGTGTTTTCCGCGTCGACTACTTCTTGCGCTGTGGATTCTCCCGCTTGGTATCGCAGCACGGTGAGGCGCAGACTCTCAGCCGCGTCCTCTGCCTGCTGGCGGGCTGTATTCATCGCGGTGTGCGAAACGGAGGCGTCATTGTAATAGGCGTAGAGATTGGCCAAAGTTTGCCGCTGGGTCTCGCTAAGTTGCGCGTGCGCCTGCTCGCGATTTGTCTCCGCCTGATGCAGTTTGCTGCGCAACGTGCCCCAATCGAAGACGGGGATGGTTACGCCCGCCGTGACAAAGTATCCCAAGTTGGGCACGGGTCCCACGTCAGGAAATGCCGTGACTACGCTGCGCAATGCGAAGGCGTTCGCCTCAATGCCGTAATCCATTTCCACGTTGAATGAGGGCAGAAATGCACCTTTTGCGGCCGTCACGTTGACATCCGTCTGCCGCAACGTTTCCATTGCCGACTGCAATTCGGGATTGTTCTTTCCGGCCATATCCTGCATCTCGCTGAAACCCGGCAGCGCCGGAGGAGCGTCGAGATCATCCACGACTGTGAAGTTCTCGTTCAGGGTAGGGAAAAGCAGGACAGCCAGATTTAATCGCGCATTTTCCATGGCAAGATTTGCCTGATCGAATGCCTGCTGCTGCTGTTCGAACTGCACCTGCGCTTTCAGCACGTCGGCGTGCGCGACAAGTCCGTTCTGCTCTTGATCTTTCGTAATATTCAAAAAGTGCTGCGCTTCGTTTAGAGCTTCCTGCGCGCCGGCATAATTGCGTTGCGCGGCGGTAAGGCTGTAATAGCTGTTCGTCACGGTGACGGTGAGCCCGCGCTTCGCGATTTCGGCCTGAGCATTTGCCAGCGCCTCCGCCGCTTTGCCGAGGTGATAGCCCGTTCCGAGATACGTCGTCGGCGAAAGGTCTTGCTTAAAGACGCCCCACGCGCGATAGACGTGAACTCCGTCGTTCGTCACGAATCGGCCCGAGGCGATCTTGCCGTTGCCCTGCGTTCCGAGGTATTGCGATGTCGCGCTTGCTTGCGGCAGCATTGCATTCCGCGATTGCAGCACGTCTTCGTGCGCGTTTTTCGCGGTGCTGACTGTGTTCAGATACTGCGCGTTGATTTTTTGCGCGCGCGCGATCGCGTCTGCGAGCGTGATTGTGACCGGCGCCTGGGCAGCGCCGCCGGGCTGTTCGAGTTGCACCGACGGTTGAGGAGCCTCGTTTGTTACCGGGGGCTGCTGTGTTTGGCTGGTTGAGGGAGTTAGCTGCGTCTCGTTTCCGGCAGGAGCTTGTTGAGCTGTTGCGGGCCACGATGTCAACCCCAGTGAGAATGCGCCTGCGAGAAGGCACGCCAATACTCTCGATGAATATGCCATAAGCATTTCCTCCGATGCGCCTTCCCGGCGGGGAACATGCTGCGGTCCGAAGGCGCGCCGCTATGTTGTTGCAACGGTGAGCGCCCCGCATGCGCGAGACACTCATCAGCATTCGGCTGCTAGCGCTTAAAGATTAAAACCGTGAAGCTTCCGGGGACCATGGTGCGGCGAGCGAAACCTCTGCCTCCTCGCCCTTGGCCTCCGCGACCGGCTTGTCCGCCTGCCGCAGGCGCAGCGGACTGAGCGGCCGGCTCTGACGCAGGTGTTTCGTACTGCGCGCTCACCGTATAAATCGTGTGATCGCCATAGTCGATGGCCATGGTGCGCGCGCCGCCCATTGTGGGAAGCGTGTCCACCAGCGTGAACTTATCGGGCGAATCCTCGTGAGCCACTGTGATTGCGCCATCGCCGCTGCCTGTGGAAGCGAATGCGAATTCCGTACCCGGATCGAAGCGATTCGCATCAACGCCACCGGGAATCGGTACGTTTCCTACTACTTTGCCGCTGGTCCCGTCGACGAACGCCATCATATTGTTGTGGCAGCCGACCACGAGGCGTTCGTGCGCTGTGTCGATGGCGAGTCCCGAGGGCGAATCGCATGGCGCGAGCGGCCACGTGTTCAGTACCTTCAAGTTCTTCGAATCGAGCTGAACGAGGGAGCTCTTATCTTCCAAATTCACGAAGACGTGACCTTTGCCATCCGCTGCTGCGAATTCGGGCCGACCCCCAAGCGGCACGCTCCCGGCTACCTTGCCCGATTCGGCGTCAACCGCCGTGGCGCTATTGCCTGCGCCATTCATGGTGAACACGCGCTTGGAGGCGGGATCGTAGACAATCCCGTCCGGCCCGCGCTCTGTGGGAGCCGTCCCAATCGTCTTGAACGTCTTCATGTCGAAGATCGTGACCTGATTAGCCTGGCCGTCGCTTGTGAACCCCCGATTGAATTCGGGCGCCAAGGCTATTCCGTGCACACCGGCGGTATCGGGAATATCGCCGAGCACTTTCCCGTCTTCGTCAACCACCATCACATGGCTGCCTCGTGAAATAAATGCGTGATGGGTTGACTGATCGACTTCGAGGTAGTCCCAGCCTCCTTCGCCGCCGATGGTGACTTTCTTTGCTAGTTTGTATCCTGAACCGCCCGCTTGCTGGGCGATTGCCGCGCCGCTCGCAACAATTGCGGCCAACAAGATCAGGCCGCCAATGTAAATACGCGCATCTTTCCAATTTCGACGTGCCATTCAGCACCTCCCGAGAAGTTACCCCGCAGCGGCAGCGCCTCTTGGGCCATGCCTCGAAGTGCCGCGAGATAATGCCGCACCGACCGGCTAGCATGAGAACGCTAACCTCAGTACATGAAGATTACATGAATTAAATTTCGTTACCGCGCCGGAATCCGCACGCGAAATGACGATCCTTTCGCGGGCTCGCTCTGGACCCGGATTTCGCCCCCGTGTGCTTCCGCGATCCATTTACCAATGGCGAGTCCGAGGCCGACGCCGCCATGCTCGCGCGAGCGGGCTCGGTCGGCGCGAAAGAAACGGTCAAAAATGTGAGGCATATCTTCGGCCGAGATACCGATCCCGCTGTCGCGAATTTCAGCCGTCGCGAAGCCGTTTTCCGTTCCGAGCTTCACATCGATTTTCCCGCCGGCCGGCGTATATTTCACCGCGTTGTCCAGCAGGATGACAAAAAGTCGTTCGATTGAATCGGCATTCACCTGCGCCCAAACGGGACCAGAGGCGCCGTTTCGGGCGAGCGCCACACCCTTTTCCTCGGCCAGCAGCTTCGATTTGTCGCATGCTTCGGCAAGAATCGCGCTTATATCGGCGCGTTCCATCCCCATCTGCGCGGCGCCGGAATCGGCGCGCGCCAGAGCCAGCAAATTCTCAATAAGGTGAGAGACTTTGTCTGTCTCATGCAGAATCTGCGACAGCGTCTCGCGATATTCCCCTTCGCCTCGCGATTTGCGTAATGCGAGTTCCGCACTCGTCCGCATGACGGCGACGGGCGTGCGCAACTCATGCGATGCGTCCGCAGTAAATCGCGTGATTTTTTGGAACGCTGATTCTAGCCCAGCAAGCATGTCATTGAGCGTCTCGGCAAGCCTCGCGAGTTCGTCGCGCGTGGGAGGAACGTACAGCCGCTTCGCGAGGTCTTGCACGCCGATGCTGCGCGCCGCCTGTGTCATCTGATCGACGGGATCGAGGGCGCGACGGCTCATCCACCAGCCACCGAACACCGCTATTAGCAGGAATATCGGCGCCGTCGAGAAGATGAGGACGCTGCCGCGCGTGAGCGTGCGTTCGAAATCGCTTGTTTGCACCGCGAGCGTCACGTCATATGGCGTACCGGCGACCTTGATACTCTGCCGCAGCAGCAAATACGATTTGCCGTCAATCCACTCGCGCCAGGGGCGAAGTTGTGCGAAATGGCGTCGCGGCTCCATCGGCTGCCCCATGCCTGGCGAAGCAAAAAGCAAACCCTCGGCATCTGCAACACGCAAGCGCCCTTCGTAGCCAAGGCCGGACGCATATTCCCGTAGTTCGTCCTTGAGCGCTTTGCGTCCCTCGGGCCCGTCCTGCGCGATGATGTCTCGCGCGCCTTCCGTTCGTTGGCGCAGCTCCGATTGGGCCGTCTCGCGGATGCTGTAGAGCATCGCGAAGTACGCCACCGCGCAGAATGCTGCCAGCGAAAGCGCGAGGATTACTGAATACCAAGCGGTAAGCTGGCCGCGAATGCCGGGCCGTTTCATTCCTTCGCTTCCTCCTGCAATCGATAACCGAACCCGCGGACGGTTTGAATCAGCCGCGGCTTATTTCCCGCATCGACTTTGCTTCGCAGCAAGCGAATGAACGCATCGAGAGTATTCTCCTCCACTTCGGCGTCAAGGCCCCAGACGGCCTCCACGATGGCGCGCCGTGAAGCTGCGCCGCCCTGCCGCCGCATCAAAAATTCGAGCAGCCTGTATTCCGTGGGCGTGAGATGAATTTCTTGTTTCCCGCGAAAGACTCGATGCGCCGTGGGATCGAGCGAGAGGTCCGACACTTCGAGATGTTTCAGGTGCAGGGAGGCCTTAGCGCGGCGTCCAAGCGCGCGAATTCTCGCCAGCAGTTCGGCAAACGAGAACGGCTTCGTCAGGAAATCGTCCATGCCCGCATCAAGGCCCCTCACGATGTCCGGCACGGCATCGCGAGCGGTGAGCATCAGAATTGGCGTGGTGTTCCCGTCTTTGCGCAACCGCCGCGAGACTTCCAGTCCGTCCATTCCCGGCAACATCCAGTCCAGAATGATCGCGTCAAACTGGTAGTCGGCCGCGAGTTGCAATCCGCTTCGGCCGTCATTCGCAACGCTGATAACGTGATTTTCCTCCTGCAAACCTTTCTGCAGCAAGCACGCCATCGCCTTATCGTCTTCGATCACTAGAACGCGCATCGCATGCCCATGCGCAGACATTGCACCGTCAATCTGAAATATACCTGAAAAACTTGCGTGCTCGCCGGGATGCTGGGGCGGAGGCAGAACGCTGACCTGAAAGTCGGCGCTACGAAAGCGCAATCAGGAGTTAGACGCGCGTTCCCACGGGAGCGGAATCTTAACGTATGCCATTCCGGCCGCTCTTGCCGCTTGAATACCCATTTCCGTGTCCTCAAAAACGAGGCAAGCCTCCGGATTTACTCCAAGCCGTTCCGCTGCGGCCAAGAACGCATCGGGCGCAGGTTTTGCCTTTTGGTAGTCCCCGGCGCAGACCAGTGTGTCAAAGCGGTCGAGTAAATTCAGAGAGCGCAGTGATGCCTCGACGGATTCCCGCGTGCTTCCCGACACCACGGCAAACGGAATCCGCCCGTGCTGCGCCTCGATGTGCTCCAAAACTTCGGGAATCGCTTTCAGGCGAGGCAGAAACTCATAGTAAAGCGCCTCTTTGCGGTCTGCCACTTCCTGAACCGGCATTTTCAGCCCTCGCATCGTGTTCAGCGTGGCAATAATCTCAGTGGTTGGCCGCCCTCCCCATTCATAGAAGAGTCGTTCGTCAAAATCGCATTTCCATTCACCGAGCGCCCTTCGCCAGGCCAAATAGTGGAGTGGCATCGAATCGGCAATTGTTCCGTCGCAATCAAAAAGGTAAGCGCCAAACTTTCCCGGCGGCAATGTCAGCGGCATGCAGTCGGTCGAATTCCTTTCATGAAGTATGGGCCGGCGGTGCGTGCGCCCCCGAATGCGTCACGTGTCCATGTATCTGCAAAGCACGCAGCAACGATTCCCGCCCTATGACGCCGATGATGTGCCCGTTCGAAAGCACCGGCATTTGGCTCACGTTCTCTCTCATCAGGCGCTCGAATACGCCCAGCGCCGATTCATCCGGAGACGCCCAGTGTATATCCTTTACGGGATGCATTACTGCCTGAACCGAGGTGCTGGCCCATTCTTCCCGCGGGACTTTCTGCACCGTATGCAGCGTGACCAGCCCGACGGGTTCGCCCATTCCGGTCACAATATGGAAGCGGCGTCCCGTCTTCAGCACTTCATGCGCATAGTCCTCGAGCGAGAGGTCCCGGGGCACCGTCGGCACTTCCGGATTCATGATGTCCCTGGCACTCATGCCGGTGAGGGCGCTGCGGATGGTATTCTGGACGTAAGTTTCCTGCGCTGCGTTTAACAAAAACCATCCAATGAAGACGAGCCAGATGCCGCCGATAAAGCTGCCCGTAAAGGCGTCGAAAATGCCCCACAGAATCATCAGGTAGGCAAAAAATTTCCCGGAGAGCGTCGCAATCTTAGTGGCCTTGTCGAAATTCTTTGTAATACCCCAGGCGATCCCGCGTAGTACACGGCCGCCGTCGAGCGGGAACCCGGGCACCAGATTGAAGATGGCCAGAATTCCGTTAATTTCCGCGAGCCAGTAGGAGGCAGCCGTTACCATCTGCCCGCCGTGGGCATATTTCGCGATCACCCAAAAGCAGCCTGCCAGGAACAGGCTCGAAATCGGCCCGGCGATGGCTACATTGAATTCCTTCCATGCGCTATCGGGATCGCGAGTGATTCGAGAAAGCCCGCCGAAAACGAAGAGCGTGATCGAGTCCACGGGAATCTTGTAATGCCTCGCCACCACGCTGTGGCTCAGCTCATGGAACAGCACTGACCAGAAAAAGAGGAAGCTGGTGATCAGCCCGACGGACCAATGCTGTGCCACGGTCCATTGCGGATGTTGCGCTTTGAACTGCTCGGCGACCGTAAGAGTAATCAGCGCGAAGATGATGAACCAACTGCTATGTATGTAAATGGGGATGCCGAAGACGCGTCCGAGGCGTATTCCCGTGACGCCTGGCGGCTGCGATGAGCGCTGGCCTTGAGGCATAGCCTACCTCCCAACATCTTCCATAGTAGGGTTCGCTCGCCGCGCGTGCAATATCTGGAAGATGGCATTCCGATGTCTATCATTTAAGCTGGGTTTCTTCTGATCGCGTATAAGGCTTTAGAAATCGCTGCGGAGGAGCCGACTAATCTGTGGTCAGAGGATGTTGATGTTCGTTTGATTGATGAATGCTGTCGAGAATCCTGTTGATTTGCGGTTGGGTAATGTTCGCCGCCGACTGGCGGTCCTTCAAGAATAGGATCACGTCAATGCCGCCACTATCGTTGTAGAGGTCGTCCTCAATCTGAAAGCGCGGTGCTTTGCGATTCTCAAATTGAAATCCCTTAAAATCATGCAGACGGATTGCATATATTCCCGAATCTGCCGGAGGCATCGCCATCGCTTTAACGACTAACAACCACATAAAGAAATCGGCGGCATTTGGCGAAGCTGTCACGCTCACTTCCGATGGTCGTGCGTTGAGCATCTGCTCCATAAACCCATAGTCAGAATTGGAGGTGGACTCGCCAACGTGCCTCCGGAACTGTTCCGGGCTCATGTGACTCTCGTTTTGAAGACCGGTTACAAAGTCATTGGCCGGAAAGGTCGAAAACCAAAAAGCGTTTCCGGAACGAAAAGTCGTTACGCAGATTGTTCCTACTTTTTTGTTCCTAGCACTGTCGATGTCGTCCCACGGAAGTTCGTAGTCAAATCCGGAACAGGTCGCTCTCGGGTGAGTCTCCTTCGAAACGGCTAAATCGTCCAGCGGAACAGGGATTTTGGAGACGTCTGAAAGACCCCTGAATTTATAGTGAACAAGCAGCACGTCCGCTGTTTGCGTTCCGAACTGCCGGGCGTAGACGACCCCCAAGAGGACGATAAGCCCTAGGCCGATTTGGATACGATGCCGCCGCGACAATATTCTTTCCTTCTAAATTCTTTCCTTCTAAGTTTCGATTTCGCCCCAGTTTAGTTCTTTCCCCAGCATTTGCGGACATCGGCTCGTGAAGCTTGCTGTTTCGATAACTAGATCGCGTGCGATCGACGACAGTGTCTCCAATTCGCCACATAACTCCGTTCTGTCAATTTAGCCTAAGGTCCCTATTTTCAGCAGATCTTCGTCCGGCATGGCCGTTGCATTTGTGTCTTCCCAATCGCCAACCAGCCCGGCGATCAGGAGGCGGCCATGAACGGATTCATCGAATATGCGGCATTCGCAGGATCAATTATCGGATCGATCGGGCTGGCACTGGCGCTCGAGTGGTTCGGGCTGAACGGACTGTTTCGCCTGATGCCGGGCCGTGCGCACGAACGCATCGACGACCACACACCAGTTAAGAAGTAGCCGATTAAGAATGACGGACCGACGACGGTAAAAGCGCCCGACTAAAAGCCAGTCGGCCGCTCGATAACCAAACGGCTCAATCTGAGGGGAGACGCACCATGCTTCTGATTCGCCTTTTGCTGATTTGCGCGGCTTTCGGTTTTCTGGCCACGGCCGCGGGCTTGATCTTCTATGACATCTACCTGGTTTTCGAACTCGACCGCATCTTACGGCGTTCCCCCAACGCTGCGGCATCCCCTGAGGCCGGCGAGACCCCCTTGCCGGCCTTGCCGCGGCCTCGGCGAGCGATTCGCGTCAGCATGGCGGCGAAGTTCGTCGTTGCCGCAATCGTGGCTCTGTTCTTGGGCAAAAGCATCCTTGTGATTCCGGACGGCCACGCAGGCGTCGTGATTAGCCAGATGTATGGCGTGCTGCCTGGGACGCTTTATCCCGGCACGCATCTGATTTTCCCGCTTTTTGATCGCGTGCAGACGTACGACATTCGCGATCAGGTGTTTGCCACGGCTGCCGCCCAATCGAGCAAGGAAAAGCGCGAAGTGCTCACGATTGACGCCAAAGAGGGTCTCTCGATCGGCCTAGGCGTTACGGTTCGCTACCGAGTCGACCCGAAAAAGCTCAACTATATCCAGGCCAATGTTCCGCAGCCAATGGACGCGGAGGTGGTCGAGCCGGTGGTGACGTCGATTTTCCGGGAGATCGGGCCAAATTATGTCGTACGGGAGATTTTTTCTTCGAAGCGCGAGGAGTTTCGGCAACAGGCCGCTCGGCTGATTACAGCGCGGCTCGCCCAGGATGGCATCGTCGTGAAAGAAGTGCTGCTCGGGCGCGTCGATTTGCCCGAAGAATACGCGCAGGGGCTCGAAGGGCTTCTCCTGAAAGAGCAGCAGGACGATCAAACGGACATTGAGGCGGACATCGAAGCGAAGCACGTAAAAATTGCCGATTCGCAGGCCCAGCAGATGAAAGTGCGCGAAATTCGGAAAGCCGAGGCCGACGCGCAATCGCAAGTCATCATGGCCAAGGCGCAGTCCGATTCAATGCAATACACCTTGCCGCTAAAACAGAAGCAGATCGAACAATCGCGCCTCGAAGCTGAAGCCGCAAAAGAAACCACGTTGCAGAACGCCGATGCCGCGGCACAAGCGAAGGTGATCGACAGCAAAGCCGAACAGCAGCGCCAGGAACTCCTCGCCGAAGCGCAGGCCCAGGCCAAAATCGCGGATAGCAAGGCGGAACAACAGCGCCAGGAGTTGCTTGCCGAAGCGGCGGCGGCAAACAAGATCACCAACGCCCGCGCCGAGCAGCAGAGCGAAGCCTTGCTCGCGCAAGCCGATGCCGACCGCATCCGCCAAACGGCGAAAGCAGAAGGGGAGCAACTCCAGATCGAAGGCGCCGCCATTCACGAGAATCCGTTGCTGATCCAGAAGATTATCGCCGAGCGGCTCTCGGACAAGATTCAAATCATGATGGTGCCGAGCGATGGCAAATACTTCTTTGCGAATGACGTCTTGAATTCGGCGCTCTCGCTCCCGGGAAGTCCGCAGCAGGGCAGAGCGAAATGAGTTTCTTGCGTCCGATGCGCGGACGCAGGAATGAAACGCCGGAAAACCCTTGCTGGGTGGCTTGGCGATTCCTGATCTCCGAAGGCGATGGCCGCAAAACGGTCGCCGCCGAGGCGGTCATCGGAAAGACTTCGGGAACGCAAGCCACCCGCCGGCGCCTTGGGCGGCCCGAGCGGGAAGGCACTTGTCTCAGGATGCCTTTTCTTCTTCGCCTTCCCACATCCTATCGATCTGCTCGATTTTCGCTTCGAGCCCGAAAGTGTCGGTCCCGTTGACGAAATGCTGATCTCGTCGAACGATTCGCGCAGATCCCGCAATCAGCTGAAGGTTCTCATTCGTGTAGCGCTTCGGGAAAAGCACTGCGAAGTTAAATCGATAGGGAACATCAATGTGGTCCTCGCAGCGAAGGTAAAAGCCTTGCAGCGAGACTTCTAGCGCGGTGTAAGTCTTAGGGGCGGGTGGCCGCTTTTCTCCTGCCGCCCACACCTCTACTTCCAGGCACACTATGTAAACGGGGCCCGGCCTGTCTATGTTGGCGAATTCTTTCGATTTGACGTTCATATGAGACACGGCAAAAAGGCCCGCCCTTAGCGTTGAAGGGGCGCCGCGTCAGACTGCCGCTCAAATTGTCGGTTTGGAGCCTAGTGGGACGGTGCAAGTGTTTCTGTGCGCGATGGCACATCGCGCGCCGTACTCGCGCCAAAATAGCGCTGAGTACGTCATAAGTCAATGGCCTAACCATCTACCGCTGGTAAGCCCTCGCCGGGGCCAACTCACGCCTTGCGCACGCCATCCAGCCGAGTTCTCAAGTCTTCGATCGCATCGGACAACTCTCCGACGCCGAGCGACTCCGCTGACGCCGCATGATTCTGGATTTCGGCCGAGATTACCTTGCAGAGCTGCGTCGTTCGGCGGATTCGCTCGAACATCAGCAGCGGCAAAATCGTGGAAACGTCGCGGCTATGCGACTGCCGCTCCTGCCATTCCTGCACGACCCATGCCGCTTTTCGAATGTAGTCGACGGCATCGCGAAACTCGCGCAGCACCTGCGGGTCCGTATTCCCCGAGGTCAACACCTGTTCCAACTCCACGAGGTCCGTCGTGGACTTTTTCAGCCGGAAATCGAGGCCCCAGAATCTTTCTCCCGGCCGCGAGAGCTGCACGAAGACACGGTAGCCGCCGCGCCCGGCCTTGTTCTGTACGCGAATGACTCGCGCCGCCATGTTCTGGTTTGACGATTTTTCGAGAAGGGATACTTCGCTGCCTGCGGAAGGGAATCGGGCCATCTCGATCACGGCGCCGCCGGCGCTCACTTCTGTCGCCGTTCCCGCTTCTTCAATGTTCTCGCCGTTCGGTTCTTGCCATCCCACAACGAGCGGCACGGCAAGAGCAAAGCGCCTGCTTGACCTCTTTTCGGCTCCCAAGGTTCCCGTCATCGGTCGATCCAATCAAAACCGGTATCAGAGACCGCGGACCCCGCAGCGTCGTGGCGGCGAGAATATGTCAACTTCTACTTTATTGCAAAGTTATAAGAATGGCGGAGGCCGTCAGCTACCGGTGTCTAAATCGCTAGCAACTGCCGCGGTCTGAAGATTTCCTGAAGATAAGCGTGAGGTCCTGACATCTGCTGCCAATTCCCGCGCACATTGAATTCGCGGCGTAGCACTTTCAGCCAGAATCTCCAAATCGTCCGGATGTATGGCACAAGAGCGCTCCTCCGTTAATGAGCCGCAGGGTTGTTCCCGACGGCTACCGTTTGAAGCGATTCGTTGCCCTCGATGTTCACGCTGGGTGGAGCTAAGATCATGGGTGCAAGGATGCGTAGGAGGACTCATGGATGAAAGCGCTTTGCGCGAGCAATTAAGCCGCGCGCTGGATTGGGGCGAGGCTCATGTCGATTGGAAAAAAGCGGTCAAAGGAGTTCCGGCGGCAGACCAAGGCAAGCGGCCCAAAGGCTCGCCACATTCGCCGTGGGAATTGCTCGAACATATGCGCATCGCGACCTGGGACATTTTGGAATTCAGCCGCGATCCAAAGCACAAATCGCCGGACTGGCCCGCGGAATATTGGCCGAAACAGCCAAAGCCTCCAAACGCAACTGCGTGGCAAAAGAGCGTGAAGGCGCTCGATCGTGATTTGCAGGAGATGCGGCGATTGGTGAACGATCCTAAGACCGATCTGCTAGCACCGATACCGGGAGGAAGTGGCCAGACGATCTTGCGGGAAGCGCTGCTGATTGCCGACCACAACGCATATCACATTGGCCAACTTGTGCTGGTTCGGCGATTACTGGGCTGTTGGCCGAAGGAATGAGAAGAGCGCGCCGGAAAGAATGCGGGCGGGCGGATAAGCCATGAGCATATCCCGTACGCCTCAATGCTTAGCCGTATTCAGCTTTACGAATTTATTGGTCAATGATCGGCGAACTTACCGCGGATTTACGTACAGCGCCGGAAATTCCTTCTTAAGATTGCTCAATTTGGGCAAGTCGTTGATCACAATGTACGGATTATCGGGATTGTGCATCAGAAAATCCTGGTGATACTCCTCCGCCCTGTAAAACGCCTTGAACGGAACCACTTGAGTGACGATGGGGCGGGGAAACGCTTTCGCTTCAGTGAGTTGCTGAATGTACGCTTGTGCAAGCCGCTGTTGCTCGGGCGTCTCATAGAAAATCACGGAACGATACTGGGTCCCTTGGTCGGGTCCCTGGCGGTTGAGCTCCGTAGGATCCAGAGCGACGGAGAAAAATACCCGCATCAACTGCCCGAACGTGATCTTCGCGGGATCGTACACAACTTCCACCGATTCAGCATTACCGGTCGTCCCGCTGCTAACCTCCTCGTAGCTTGGATTCTTCACGCTGCCGCCTGAGTATCCCGCCGTCGCCTTGGTTACGCCATTGATATGTTCAAAAACCGCCTGAATGCCCCAAAAGCAGCCGCCCGCAAATACCACCCTCTCGCTGCGCACTTCTCCGGAGGGCGATTCGTCGGTCAGGGGACTGGGCAGCGGGGCTCCAGCCCCCTTCGCCACGCTTGCGAGCATAAACGCCGCCACTGCAATGCCGGCGAGCACAGTACCAGTCGCAAACAGAAACTTTGGTCGCCTGTCCAAACAGCTGCCGCGTCTGCTCTCATTTTCATGGCTGGTCATGTATGTCTCCTCGATTGATCCAAGTATACGACTGGATCGTCCGAGCCGGCACGCGATAAAATCTCAGGAAAAACGAGCCGAACCCGCGAGCCTCGCCTGCACTGGACACAATGTGTGCGTCGGGAATTTTTCAAATTTCAATGCGTCCGCTGTGCCACGGGTGTATAAAAGATGTTCCACAGGAGATCGCCACGTTAAGCGCAAGATTATCTTCGTCTGGCAAGGAAGTTATCGGCAGGCCTTTGCCGTGTAAGTCGACGCTTGCGATCTGCCTGATTGTCGCTCTGCTGGCACTATTCGCAATTCCGCGCGCAGCAATGGCGCAGGCGCCCGTTTCCACGCAGGAGTATGATCCAAAACTTCCTGCTGTTGCGCAGCAGAAAGGCGTGTTGCCGCCGCTTTTTCAGGGGGTAGGCATCCAGCAGCATCTGGGCGCGCAAATTCCGCTTGATGCTTCCTTCAAGGACGAAACGGGCAGGGACGTCAAGCTCGGCGATTACTTCGGAAAGAAACCGGTCGTTTTGATCCTCGCGTACTACAAATGCCCCATGCTCTGTTCTCTCGTGCTCGGCGGTGCTACCGACGCGTTCAAGAAATCTGGGTTCCAGCTTGGCGATCAATTCGAAGCGCTCACCGTGAGTTTCAGCCCGACCGAAACGCCCGAAATGGCCGCTGCCGCCCAAAAGCAGTATCTGCACCAATATGGCGCGGGCATCGAGACGGCAAATTGGCACTTCTTGGTCGGCCAGGAATCGCAAATTCAGCGCTTGGCGAGCGCGGTCGGCTTCGAATACAAATACAATCCGGCAAACGGCCAGTACGTGCACGCCGCCGGAATCACGGTTCTTACGCCCGAAGGCAAAATCTCAAAATATTTTTACGGAGTGAAGTTTGAGCCGCGCGACGTGCGCCTCGCGCTCGTGCAGTCTTCCACGAATCACATCGGCACCGTTACAGATGCGCTGCTGCTCTTCTGCTGCAGCTACGATCCCGGGACCGGACAGTACCACGCCGTTATCACGCACGTGATCGACATCGCCTGCGGCTTGACGGTGTTGACGCTTATCCTCTTGATGTTTTTTCTGCATCGGTCCAGCAAGAGCGACGCTCGGCCTGCGTGAGGGTCTGCCTCAACCCAATCGGCCACGCCAAAGCGGCATTTTGAAAGGCAGCTGCCTTTGTCGCTCTAACAGGAAACCTTGGAGCGGAGTGCCTAAGCCTTCTTCGCCTTCAGCCCGTTCAACGCCAACGTGAGTCGCGACTTGTACCGGTTCGCTGTGTTCTCGGTGAGCGTGCGCTTCTGAATCGCCTTATCCAACTCGGAAAATGTCTCTGGTGCGAGCTTTTCTGCCGTGGCAGCGTCATTGGCGCCAAGCGCCGCACGCATTCGGCGAATCGCCGTCCGCACGCGCGTCCGGTTCATCCGATTGATGCCAGTTCGCTTCTCCGTTTGGCGAATATTCTTCAAAACCGACTTCTTCTTTTTCTTGACCTTTACAGGCTGACCGGTAGGCATCCATCTCCCTCACTGAATTGATTGGCTTTTAATTAGCCCGAATATTCAACTTGTAGGCTGAATGTGTCCGAAACCGCGACAATCGAGGATATCCGACCCGCCCGCCCAAGTCAATTTGACGGGGTCACATTTTACAGTGTGACGTGATCCTGAGCTGCGCCTGCTTTGAAGGCGCGGCGATTTCTCTTGCTTTCACTTGGGAGTTACGCCGCCACGCGCAGCTTTGTACGTCCCGCAATCTCCGCCTCAGCCTGCAACCAATCTTGCAGCGCATAACCGTTGCGCCGCCCGCGCTGCTCATAGAGTTGATACGCCCGCTCGCGGATATTCTGCTGCGGCTCCTCAAATCCGACGCCCGCCTGCTTGAAAAGCTTCTTCCAGTCTTCCGCACTCAGAATCGGAGAGAGATATCCCGCGCGAGGAGCAGCCGTCTGCCCGAAGGCCCAAAAGATCGGCAAAATCTGTTCTTTGTCGCCATCGATTTCGCGCACCACCAGCAGAAACGGATCGAATTGTTCGTCGGCAGTCGGGCGTTTTCCCAACCGCACCGCGCGCGTGACAATATAGGTGTGTTCCGTCTCATCAGGATCGGCCGCGTAGACGTGCTCGATCCTGTATTGAAGCCCTTTGCCGCATTTCTTGCATGCGCCGATTGCGCGGCCATCCGAAAGCGCTACAGCCGCCTCCCAGACCGAAACCGCTTTTGTGGAATGTCCCTCCGGACAGCAGATTTTTGACGCCATTAGATCACACCTCCGCCAAGGCACGTTTCCCGTCGCCTTGGATGGATAGATTTTACAACGGCGGGTGCGCGAGAGATCAGAATGATAAGCGATATTTATGGCGACCTTCGACTAGTTCGTCGTTTCGGTCGAATCCGCTGGCGTGTTGCAGGCGAGACAGGCTTTCTCGCCGCACATCTGCATGGCGCAGCGCGGGCTGGCGGGTGCGCCGTTCAGCGGCTGGCGAAACGTGATAACGAGAATCGCTTCCGAATCGGTCGCATGGCCATCGTGCGTTGCAGGCGAAAACTGCCACTCCTTAGCCGCGGCAATAGCTTTGGAGAGGAGCGGTTCAGTACCGCTCAGCGTGTGTACGTCGCGGACGTGTCCCTCGCCGTCAATCGACTCGTAAAGGATTACACTGCCCGCCACATTACTCGCCGTTGGATAATTCGGTTCGTAGCTTGTTATCACCGATGCGGGCGAATCATCGGGCATGTCGCTCCGCGTGCTGATCTTTACCGCAGTCGCCGTTGTTTCCCCGTTAAAATGGTGCACCGTAGGGCGACGCGGCGGCGCGTAAGGCTGCGGAAACTGGAATGCGATGGCGATGCGCGCCTCGTCCGCCCGGTCGCTTTGCGTCTGCGGCACAAAAGTCCACGTCCGTACCGCGTCGAGCGCCTGCCTTAAGAATGGCTGATCGCCGTGCAACACCTTTACGTCAGAGAGGGTTCCGTTGCGGTCGATAGCCGCGTCAAGCAGCACCTCGCCGCCGAAAAGCGAAGGCGGATAAGGTGCCGCAACCAGTGACAGCGGCGTAGGACCGTCAAGAGAGAGGTTGCGCGTGTCGCCCTCGGCCGCGTTTGTGTCGTCGCCATGCGTCGCGGACTGCCACGTGATGCCGTTCCGTTGCAGCAGCGGCAGCGCGTAGTGAATCGGAACCACGGCGCCCGGCACCGAAGCCACGCCTTTCGCGGACGGCGCTCCGTTGCCCATCTCTCGTACGCTCAACTCAGCGAATACGGCCGAACTGTCGCGTAGCCATTGGCCTTCCACCAGGCCAGCGACGCCATGCGACTCCTTCGAAATCACCGGAGAACCGCTTTGGCCGGGTTCGATATTGTGGTTGAAAAGAAAAAGCTCCGTCTCCGCTGCACCCTTATCTAATTCGGAAAATTCGAAGCGAAGCACTTGCCCCGGCGAAAGCAATTCGCGAATCGGATCGAGCGAGAACGCATCGCGCGGCTGTGACGGACTGAACGACTCGGCGCGCACCATTTCGCCCGGTTTCGCATCGGCTGAGTCGAGCGGCAGGAACGAAACGTCATATTTGCCGGCAAACGGGTTCTTCACTGCGTGCAACACGGCGACATCGTGATCGCTATCCAGCGCGACGACGGCCGCGCGCACAAACTGCACTTGGCCTGCGTTGTCATGCAGCAGCAGAAACGGCTCTCCGCCGGCAAGCTGGCTCAGTACATGCGCCGCCGTGAGCAGGTAGCCGTCTTTGTTAATGAAAAATCCGTTCCCGTAAAAAATGTAGCGGTAGCCGTGCGGTGAAGGAACGCCCTCGTCCACTTGATAGACAATCTGGCAAATCGCGCTGCTTGCGGTATCAGTGTTGGTTGAAGATTTCAGCGTGCTTGTTTCCGGTTCCGCGGAATCGCGAGTATTTTCATTGTGAGCCGCGGGCGATCGCTGCGCCGCAGCCGCGTTCGCAACGCATCCAGAGAGCAATGCCAGACAGCACGCCAGCGCTATCGTTTCCCAAGCCCGCCCGTTTTGCCGCGACTTCATTGCGCAGATTCTACGCGAACCGCGCAAACTTCGTTTCAGCTAAATCGCTCACTCCAGCAAAATGGGAGCTCTAGTACGTGGAAAAATGTATCGAGTACTGTAGCTGATGAACGTACTGGGAACGTCTCGGCGTTTCTTCTTGTTGTCGCCGTTTCCATAATGGCGCGAAGGTTTAAACCTAGAGCCGCGGCCTTCAGCGCGGCATTTTGCACGACGGCTCGAGTTTGTACCGGCGCAAAGCGACCCGGCTTTTGCGTGTTAGAATTTCGCCATGTCAAAAAGGACAATTTCGCCGGGCGGGGCCGTGACGGGTGTGGTCGAGCTGCCGGGAGACAAGTCAATCTCACACCGTTATGCGATTCTCGCCGCTCTCGCCGAAGGGAAAAGCGAAATCGCCAATTACGCCTCGGCGGCGGATTGCCGCAGCACGTTGGAGTGCATGCGCCAGCTCGGCGCACAGGTCGAAGTGGCAAACGACCGTGTCCGCATCACCGGCGCGGGACTCGACGGCCTGAAACAGCCGCGCAAGACCCTCGATGCCGAAAATTCCGGTTCGACCATGCGCATGTTGAGCGGAGTTCTCGCCGGCCAGCGCTTCAACTCTGGAATTACAGGCGACGATTCTCTCCGCAAACGCCCCATGCGCCGAATCGTCGAGCCGTTGACTCAAATGGGTGCCAGCATCAAGACGCAAGATGGAGGCCGCGCGCCACTAGAAATTCACGGTAGCAAACTTCACGCAATCGACTACACAACTCCAATTCCCAGCGCCCAGGTAAAATCCGCGGTCCTTCTGGCAGGCCTATACGCCGAAGGAGAAACGATCGTCCGCGAATCCGTCGCGACGCGCGATCATACCGAAGCGGCGTTGCGCGAATTCGGCGCGCGCGTGGAGAGTCTGGATGGAGCGAGCGGTGCGACCAAGGGTCGCGCGATGCGGATTCACCCGCGGCCGAAACTGTTGGCTAGGCAGCTCATGGTACCAGGCGATTTGTCGGGCGCAGTTTTTCTGATCGCGGCGGCGCTGATTCTCCCTGAATCATCGCTGGTGCTGCATAACGTGGGTCTCAACCCGACGCGCGCGCGTGTGCTCGATTTTCTCGTCTCCATCGGAGGAAAAATCAATATTCCCTCGGTCCAGTTGCGCGACGGGGAGCTCGTGGGTGACGTGTCCATTTCCTACTCAGACCTGATCGGCGGCACCGTTTCCGGCAAGCAGGTGGCCGAAATGATCGACGAACTTCCAATGCTTGCGGCACTCGGTCCGTTTACGGAGCAGGGAATTGAGATCCACGACGCGCAGGAATTACGTGTGAAAGAGAGCGACCGCATCGCAACAATTGCGGCGGGCTTACGCGCAATGGGTGCGAGCGTTGAGGAATTTCCAGACGGGATGCGCGTAGCAGGCAAATCCGCCGGCAAGTTGCGCGGTGCGAAAGTCGAATCGCACGGCGATCATCGGATCGCGATGGCGCTTTCCGTGGCAGCATTGGGAGCGCAGGGCGATACAACGATTCGCGATGCCGAATGCGTCGGTGTCTCGTTTCCGGAATTTTTCTCTACGTTGGAAAAGCTGCGCGGTGCCGCAGTATGATTTTGAGATTACAGGTTATAGTTTTAAGAATGTAAGTGTTTCTTGGTGTTTCTCTGCGTCTTTGTGCCTCTGTGGCTAAGAGCTCACTTCGAATTCCCAATATGAATATCGCCATACTTCGTGACGATGTGGATCTGCGGGCCGTCGCTTCCGTGAGTGACGTTGAGGACGTGCGGCGAATGATCGTCGTTATGCTCGGGATTTTCGGCGAAATCGTCGGTTATGTCGCCTGCATTGGACTGCGCGTAAAGCGAGAAGTTAGATTGAGCAGGCAAATTCAGCGTCACATCCCCCGCGTTATCGTCGATGGTGATGGGCGCGTTTGGCGGCTCGGCGAACGTAACATTAATGTCGCCATGCGTTTCGGTTAAATTGAGCTGCCCCTGCACCTGGCTGAGCCGCATGTCCTGATTGCGCGCGCTGATCGTGATCGGTCCGGTGGCGCGCGAGAGAACCACATCGCTCGTGTCGATCTTCAGCTCCCCGACGGCTCCGCCGATCTCGACGTTTGCGCGCGGCGAACGGTAGTGCACGCCCTTCGCCACATTGCGCAGATCAACATCGCCGAAGACATTGCCTCCCACCGTCGCGTTGCCCTGAACATCCGTAATCTCTACATCGCCGCCGCCGCGCCCCGAGAAATTCACAGCACCAGCCACGTTGCGAATGTGCGTGTCACCGTTCTGAATGTCTGTTGTAACGCTCGAACCGACATCATGGACCTGTACATCGCCATTACGCGTTGAGACAGTCGTAACGCCCTGGATGCCGGTTACGGTCACATCGCCATGATTCGTGTGGGCATTTACACTGGCTGGTTTCGGCAATTGCACATCGAGGTCGACGGAGATGCCGCCGCCATTGGCATTAACCGGATGGATTTCGTAATTGCCGTCCGGCCCGTCAAACGCCAGGTCGAGATTCTTCATTCGATCCCGCGCGGCTTGTTCGCTGTCGCCACTGGCTGACGCATTGCCGTTGACCAGCAACTCGTTCCCGTTGCCGGTGTGAACGTTGATTGATCCGTTCGGCGTCGTGATGGAGAAGATCGATTTGGGATCGCCGATTTGCTTCACGTCGATGCGCTTGGCTTCCGAATAGTGCTGCGTGAACATTCCGAAATCGCCGAAGTTGTTCCCGAAGCCGTTGCGCCGATTGTGCACCCATCCGACGAAGGCGACGACAAGCACCACCAGAATGAGCAGGAAGACGAGGCCGAGTTCGCCGCCCGTCACAAGCGCCGTAGGAAGAGCGCCTGTCGGCTGCCCATAACGGTCGATCAGCTTCGAAAATCCCCAGATAATGATGATCACGGGCCAAAAGTGAGTGATCACGTAGCCAAGGCTGAAGCTCGGATGCAGCGTCGCAACGAGCAACAGCGCTCCCACGATAATCAACAGCAGTCCGGGAAAGATCGAGCGCCGTCTCCGCAAAGGCGGAGGTGGCGGTGGCGCGCCTCCAGCGGGTGGCTGTGGCGGGCCTGGCGGGAGTTGGCCTCCCGGTGGCGCAGGAGGCGGGAAAAGGGATCCGGGATTAGTGGGGCTGGCCATGGCGCGTCAGGAGACCTGCTTCGCCCTTCCAAATAGAATCCACGCGCCGATCGCGATCAGTATCACCGGCCAAAACCTGCCGAATAGATACCAACGAAACAGCCCGAAATTCGCAAACAGTAGGAGCACGCCGAGCCCGATCAGAATGATCGGGCCAACTGGCGCGTTCCCATTCGTTCCGACAAGCGGAAACGGTTCCGGCACCGGCTGTCCAAGCTCGCGGGCCTTCGCCACACGATAAGCGTCAATCGGCATATAAAAATAAAAGCAAGCAAGCGCAATACCGAGCAGAGCATCCCAGCCGCCCGGAATATCGCTATTCAAACCCGCAATGATGCCGCCGAAGATGCAGACGTGAATCAGCGCCTTCACATATTCGGCGTTGTAGACCGCGCCCAACCCCGGAATGAAGCCGAGCACGAGCGCAGCTCCAGGGCTGGAGTTCACCGGCTTCGCGGTCGCTTTGGCGTTCGGGTCGCCGAAGACAATCGTCGAGAGGCAATCCTCGCAATAAAGCG
This sequence comes from Candidatus Acidiferrales bacterium, assembly GCA_035279845.1. GTDB lineage: Bacteria > Acidobacteriota > Terriglobia > Acidiferrales > UBA7541 > Palsa-295. The sequence continues at coordinate 22,044 of DATEGW010000176.1, forward strand.
CGCCGCGAACGTCGCGCGTGCATTGCGCGCAGAGCGGCTTGCCGCAATGGCGGCAATAGCCGGTTGCGTCCACATCGGGGTGAACGGCGCATTTCATGATCGGCTCCTCGTTACGGTGTCGTAGAAATCCTCGGGCGTTTCGAATGCGTAGAAGCTGCGGGCGCGAAAAAATCGGCTGATGCTGGACGGCGCTGCCTGGCTCTTCGGTTGCGATTGCGGCTGCGAATCAGGGTTCTGGTTTTGCTGCTGTGCCGGTGGTTGCGTTGCGGGTTGTGACTCCTGTTGGTCCGTATCGAAGCGCGACTCGATCTCGTAAACGAGCCGCATGTCATTCACGAATTTCGCCGTATGCGCATACGTAAGATGTGCCGTGCGGTCCGCCGCGCGGAAGAGGTTCATGGGATTCAGCGCAGCAAACCTTTGCGTTCGCGACGAATTCGCAGCCTGGAACACGATGAGGAACGAAGCTGCAATCGTAATTGCTCCCATCGCGAATTGCGGCTGCCACGCGATCCGCGCCGGTTGAATCCAACGCCGCCAGCCACGCGCAGGCGCCCCGGATGTGGCTGCGATGATGTTGCGGAAAAGCTGCGGCGGCACGTCCACAGCGGGAGCTACGCGCAGCATGCGAACTGTGCCTCCCACACGCGAGACTAACGCCGCGCAATCGGCGCAATGCTCCTGATGCGCATTGAACGCCGCAGTTTCCTCAGCCGACGTAAATCCCTCGATGTAATCGCTTAGCCGCTTGTCCGATTCTGTGCAATCCCAATTCATGTTTACCTCCCGGAGATTACGCCGGGCGCACTCCCATTTGTTCGAGGACGCGCGCCAATTCGATGCGCCCCCGGTTGATTCGTGATTTCACCGTGCCCTGCGGTACCTGTAAAACCTCTTGCACCTCGCTGTAATCCAATCCTTGCAGATCGCGCAGAATCACTGCCTCGCGCAGCTCCGGCGAAAGGTGCAGCAGCGCCCGCTGAAGTTGCGCACTCAGTTCGGCCTGTTCGGCCGCGTGATGGGGTGTCCTCGCAACGTGCTTTTCCTCCACCTGCGGCATCGCGTCGTCTATCGAATCCGTGAGCCGGTCGCGGCGCGTGCGGCGGTAGTGATCCACCAGCAAGTTGCGGGTCACGCTCGAAAGCCAGGTTGCAAACGCTCCATGCTGCGCCTGGTAGCTGCCGAGCGTCCTGTAGACCCGCAGAAAGACGTCCTGCGTCAAATCCTCGGCGTCGGTCGAATTGCCCGTGAAGCGGTAGCATAAGTTGTGGACGCGGCGCGTATGACGGCGGACAATCTCCTCCCACGAAGAGTTGTCGCCCCGGAGACACGACAGAACCAGTTGGGCGTCGGGCTCCAATTGTCGTCAGCCTTTCGGACTGCATATCCTTTCGTCCTCACTTTAAGTAACGCAGAATGAGGCCGAAAAGTTCCGTCGGTTGTGAGATCGTACCCGATTCGGCAGCGGTTGACACGCGATTCGACGGGGCGCCGGCCCGCCCGGAAGGTCACCCCGCAGCTGTTGTGAGCTTGAATCCGTCATGTGGTTGGGGCATGCTCGCGTAACGATGGCGAAAAAGAAAAAGCCGCAGTTGAAGCGCGCAAAAGAGGCGCGGAGGCGCGCACGCCTTGGCATTGGCCTGCCTCCGCCCGAAAAGACCATCCCCAATAAACGCGAAAAATCCGCCAAGCACAAAAAGACGCTCGGTGACCTTCTTGCGCCTGAATAATCTTTGCCGCTGCTATGAGTAAACTGCAGGCAGCTCTTGGACTCGCCTGCTTTTCTATGTCAGGGCCGTTGGGTTTGTTTCCGCAGCGACGGGCTTTATTTTCAGCCTGTTACCGCGAAAACACCTCTCGTCATCGCGGAGCCACTGGAATCACACGAACAATCTCTAGTGGCCGACTCGTCTTCTAGTCGGGCGCTCTTTTGCTTTGGATGCGTGCGGTGCTAATGGATGTGCCGCGTCTTGCGGCCCACGTAATCCATCAGCAGATACTGCCCGAGCGTGTAGGGGGTTGTGAAGTAAGCCTTACCGCGGCAAAGCTCCGTGATCTTTTGCACAAATTGAACAAGGCTGTAATCGCTTGCCAGCATAAAGGTATTAATCAAAATTCCCGCGCGCTTGCACTTGGCGACTTCCTCGATCGTCTGCGTTACCACGAGCGGATCGAGCCCGAATGCGTTCTTGTAAATCCGCCCGTCGTCGAGGGTCAACGCCGAGGGCTTGCCGTCCGTAATCATCACGATCTGGCGCATATCCTTCTTTTGCCGCGCCAAAATGCGCTGCGCCATGCGCAGCCCTTCGCGCGTATTCGTGTAATACGGGCCCACTTGCACGCGCGCCAGTTGTCCCAGTGGAATTTCCTCTGCGCTGTCGTGAAAAAGAACGCAGTGCAGCGAATCGCCCGGATATTGCGTTCGGATCAAGTGCGAAAGCGCAAGCGCGACGCGCTTAGCCGGTGTGAACCGGTCTTCGCCGTAAAGAATCATGCTGTGGCTGCAATCGAGCATCAGCACCGTGGCGCAAGAGCTTTGATACTCGCACTGGTGCACCATCAAGTCGGGATAATCGAGGTCGATTGGCAGACCTAGACCGTTGCGCTGCACGGCATTGAAAAGCGTCGCGCTGATGTCCATGTTCAGCGTGTCGCCGAACTCGTATGGCTTTGAAATGCCGCCCGATTCGACGCCAGTCGCCAGGTCGCGAGTGTCGTGGCGGCCAAAGCTGCTCTTGCCCAGACCCGCCAGCAAATCTTTAAGCGTCTTGAAGCCGAGAAAATCGAGCGCCTTGTCCGTGATTTCAAAGCGTGCGTCCACGTTCTGCTGTTCCTGCTGCTGAGCGCGGCCGATCTGCCCAGGCGTTTGCGAAGGGGGCGGAGTAACGCGCGCGTTCTGCTGTTGCGTGATGAACCCTTCTTCCTCCATGCGCTGAATGATCTGCTCGATCAAATCGCGCAACTCTTTGTTCTGCGAGAGATCGGAGTTCTGGAGCATTTGCTCCATCATTTCTGGTGGGACCAGGTCTCCCTCTTGCAAGGCGCGCAGGATAGCCTCGCGGAGCTGCTCCATGTGCTGCTCGCGCTCTCTCTCCATATCCATTTCGTAGATGCCGTATTGCGATTCGAACCCGCTCTGGAGGAAAAAGTCCGAAAGGCGGCTCATCAATTCCTGCAAGTCGATATCGTCCGCCGCCTCGCCGGAATATTTTGAATAGCGGATGTATTTCATGTCTTACCTCACATCACGCAGGGCCGTACGGGCGCTGCTCGCTGCGCCCGATTTGTGCGTCGTGGCGAACCCGACGAAAACATCAGTTAAACTGCCGCCGAGGCAAGCGCCCGGACGGTTCGCGCGGATCGCGCGACTCGTTCACGCGCCGTGCGTCAGCAAAGAAGCCGCGCTCCTCGCTGCGATTGATTCTTTTGTGCGCCCAAAGCCCTTCGAGAACGAATTCCGCGGCTCCCGCTTTGAGAGCGGCATCGGCATTCGACTGGACGCCGAGCGCGTCCAGATGTTCGAACAAGCCTGGGATTTTCTTGAGCTGACCAATCGTCTCCGCGCTGGAGGCGTTCGCCGGCACTTTCAATTCCTGCCCTGACTCGAACCATTGCACGATCGGCTGGAAATTCGCATTC
>DATEGW010000177.1:0-4696 GCA_035279845.1 Candidatus Acidiferrales bacterium
AGATCATAAGTGACACCCCTAAGCCGGAATTAACTTTTGGCCGTCCGGCGGTAGAGAATGTACACCCACATCGGTGCATCCGAGCACGCTTTTTCTCCAGGTTTTGACGGAATCTTCGCCGGGTATGCTTTCTTTGGCTTCTGCCTCAGCGCGCGGAACTGCATCATGGCGCGAAGATCAAGGAAGTCAGTAAACGCAGGCTGTATTGCCTGAAAGGCATACGCGTTCTAACTAAGGAGTGGCAGTTTGCGCTGGCGCGGTACCAGCCGATCCTGCTGCAGGCAACGCCGCAGGCGGCTGTTCCAGCGCGAGGTAAGCACGGCCAAAAGCCGACTGCTGCGTTCCGGGAGCAATTGCCACGGCTTGCACTGTATAACGCCCCGTCGTGAGCTTAGCCAGCGGCAGACTGATCCGAAACGTAGCCGTGTGCGTCGCCGCATCGAAGGCAGTCGGCGCTACGAGCGGCGTCTGGTTCACCTGAATGCCATTGTGGAAGAAAATCAAGGCTCCGCGAATCGAATCTGCCGAGAGCGAACTCGCGTTGTCGCCCTTTTCCGGGTAATACGCCTGGAAGAAAACGTACAGCGTCTGTCCGGTGTTGAAGAATCGCGTGACGCTGGGCACGATCTGCTCGCCATTCGTCTCCAGCGGCGTGACCACGCCCTTTTTCGTTTTATCGCCCACGCTTTTCGTTGTCACGGACGATTGCTTTTGGACCGGTACGAGTTGACTTGAAAGCAGCACGGAGCTAAGCGTCATGCGATCGGCAGGCTCAAGCGGGATGGAAATATTCTGCTCGAACGTGCCGATCTTTCCCGATTCATTCTCGCGCGCAATAAACTTGAGCCGGTACGTTCTTCCCGGCGCGAGCAGCACGCCCGCCTGATAGACGAGGTTGTTCTGTTTCTGCTGATCAAAATTCGCCGAGTCGAGCTTCACATTGATTGTGTCGCGCCGATCGACCACCGGAATTCCCGTCGGCGCTCCCTGGAACAGCAGCCGCACCTCATAGGCGAAGTCGAAGTCCACCTGATGTTCATCGTGTTTCATTGCCCATTCGAGCGCACTTGACGAAATCTTCGCCGAAATCGGCACATAGACCTGTTGAGGGCTGACGCGAAATGCAGCAGTCTCGACGGCAATCGGAAGTTCCACGATCGGATCGTCCGACTCCATCGCCTCTTGAAGCTGATCTTCCTTATCCTGCTTCATCAAATGCTGGAAATCGCGCGGGGCGTAATATCCATCGCGGGATTTCACATGCGCGCCGGAAACGCCCTTCAGCCTCACGCGAATCTGATGCCATGAGCCATCGTGTTTCGTATTCGGAGGCAGTACGTAGCTCGCCAGGTAGTAACCCAAGTTATCGGCCTGAATCTGCGGCAGCGCGTCCGCCAGATCACCCAAGTCATAAAACGCCCGCCCGCCCGTGTCCGACGCCAGCGTCGAAAGTGTGTCCCGCGAATCGAGCCGCGCATCCGTTTGCGCATACACCGCAGCGCCCGAAAAAAGCGATGTGCCTGTTGCCGCGCTCGCGCTCACGTCGCCGCCTGGAGGCGACGCAAAAAGCCCGCGCGAATCGATCTCATAAATTGACGTGTCCGCGCGATTGGCTGCATCCGTAGCCGCTCGCAACTCGGTCCGATTCTCCTCGCCTGTTTGCGTGATTCCGCCTGTGAAATGGATGATCGACTTGCGCCCCGGAATCGCGGACAGCACGTTCGCGAGCCCTTCAATCGCTTCGAGCTTCGCATCTGTATTAAACGTATTAAATTCGGTCTGATCCTGCGTGAACGCCGCCTGCGTATCCTGCGAAACGTCGTACTCGCCGTTCTGCGCGGTCGCCGTATCGTTCGCCGCTAACTCGGAGTTCACTCCCGGCGTGAGCCGGTCGATTGCTTTCAGCAGCGTGGCGTGGTTGTTCGTAAAATCCGACCAGATCGAAAGCTGTGTTCCGTACGCGACTACGGAAACCAAATCCGCCTTCTGCATCTGCGTATTGACGAACTTCGTTGCCGCATCGCGCGCGCGCAGCATGTCATCCGGTTCCATCGAACTCAAATCGAAATAGAGCACCATCATCCGCCGGTCGCGCGTTTGCGTGCTCAAAGCGTCGGGATTCGTACCTCGAGGCGTATCTACGGACACAACGACGGGCCGAGCATCGTCTGAATTGTCCGCAGTCTGAATCGTCTCGATATCCTCAAACGAAAAATTCGAAATCTTCTGAGCCTTGCCATCATCCGTGATCGTGAACTGGTCGGGCCTCAGGCCCTTGATCGTCTTTCCGTTCTTATCCGTCACCTGAATATCGATCCGCACGACTTCGGACGTCGATTGCAGCACATTTCCGGAAGTTGGCTCGCTCGGCGGAGGCGGAATGCGAACCTGTGTACTCCCTTCCCCGATCCCAGTCGGCGCCTGCGCTTGCGCAGCGGTCTGCGCGGGAGCAGTTTGCGCGGGATTTTGGGTAGGAGCAGATTGTGCGGAAAGAGACGGCGCCGCAGGCATGAGGCAAAGACCGGTCGTCACCACCCAAACCAGCGCAGAACGCGCGCTAGCGCAAAACACATCCCGGATTTGCCGCCGCAATCTCGCCGTGCTCATCTATGTCGCCGCCTCACCATTTGCGCCTTCATCTCAGGTCCTAGGGATGCTGCTCGCTGCGCCCCGATCGTTAGGCCCGAATCTCCCTGCTAACTAACTAAAAATTAAATCGCAACGTCAGGCTCATCGAACGCATCCCGCCCGCGCTCGTCACCTGCCCAAATTGCGCCGTGCCAACCGCCGTCGAAATCCCGCCGTAATTCACGTGGTTCAACACGTTTGACACGTTCCACTGGATTTCCCCACGCCGCTGATTATCGGTATTTCCGATTCGAAACGCTTTGTTCATCGATGCGTTCCACACAATCGAGCAAGGTCCTTCCACACTTCCCTTCCGCGCATCGCCAAACGTACCGGCCGCGGGCGCAGAGAAGACAGCCGTGTTGAAGAATCCAAGCACCGGGCCGCCGCAAAGTCCCACGTTCGGATTCCCGACCTGGTTCGGCAGAGCGAATCCGCTCGCGCCCGTTCCCGAAGGATCGGCGTTTTGCCCGCCCATCAGCACCGTAAGCGGGTTTCCCGTATGCCACGTCACTGTGTTCTGTAGCCGCCAATCGCCAAAGAGCTTGTATGTCCAGCCATGATTCGCAAACCGGTATCGCTGGCCAAACGGAAGCTCATACGTAGCTGTACCGCGGAAATTGTGCCGCTGATCGAACGACGAAAGCCCGCGTAGCCCTGCCAAATCCCCATCAATCTGCTCCTTCAGCCCACCTGCGCCGCCAACGGAGCTGGCATCGTCAATCGCCTTCGAATATGTGTATTGCGCCTGAAACGAAATGCCGTGCGAATACCGATGCACCACACGCAACTGCAAGCCGTTGTAGAGCGAAGTCCCGCCGCTCTGCAGATACGTGAATTGCGTCGCGTAGGGCACGCCCAAGCTCTGCTGCAGCAAGCTTTGTGCCGTTCCAAGCGGCGCCCGATTCGGCGAACGCAAAATATCCAGATTCGCTCCCGCCGTTCCTGTGTATTGCAAACTCAGCAACCAATTCCGCGAAAGGTCCGTCTCGAATCCGATATTCCACGATTGCGCCCGGTACGGTTTGTACTCCGGATCGACCGCATACGTGTTCGTCACCGTGATCGAAGAAGCTGCGGGCGCCGTCAGCCCATTCTGAATCGTGAAATAGCTCGAAGACGAATTCTGCAGCGAAAACGACGTATCGAACGGCGGCTGGAACGAGAAATCCCGCACGAGCGACGTGAATACATTCGCGTTATAAAACATCGAATACCCGCCGCGCACCACCGTCCTTCTCTTTTTCGCGGGCAGAATCCACGCGAACCCGGTTCGCGGCCCGAAATTCGCATACGCGCCGTTCACCAGCGCCCGCGGATAGCCATTCGTCCCCGGCGTCACCACCTTCACGTCTGCCAGCGACCCATTCGCGCCGAATATCGGCTCTAGATTCGCAATGTGGTTGTGCTTCTCGACCGTCGGTTTCGTCGCATCCCATCGCAGCCCATATTGCAGCGTGAAAGTTTTCGTCACTCGCCAATCGTCCTGCGCATACGCGGCGAATCCCCAGCTTCGCAAATAAATATTTTGTGGCGTCCCGTATTGCGCCGAGACGCTGTACGGCAGCCCAATCAAGAAGTCCGCCATTTCGTAAGCAACAGTCTGCTGCGGCGTCAAGCGTACTGGCGTGCTCGCCGTTCCCGTGCACGGAGTGATTCCGCTTCCCGCGCCGCTCGTACCGCTCGTAAAAGCCGAGCCGCATGTAAAATCCCCGTTGAACATAAACGCCCCACGCGGATTCGGGCTCGCATTGTTGTTCAAATCGACATCCCGCAATTGGCCGCCCAGCGTAATCGTGTGCTTCGGCTTGTAGAAGCTGAGCGCGTCTCCAAGCAGCAGCGTCTGATTCCGTGTCAACGACGGAACTGGTTCGCTCAATGTCCCCGCGCTCGAAAAACTAATCTGAGGCAACCCAAAATTCACCGGCAGCGAGGAACCTCCCGCAATCCCCAATCCACTTTCAAGGTCCGCGCCGTATTGCGTTGGGCTCGAAAGTTGCGAACGCTGTCTGCTCCAGCTCGCATTCGTCCGCTCCACCATCCGCGCAGACCAGTTGTGATTCAGCGT
>DATEGW010000178.1:0-9872 GCA_035279845.1 Candidatus Acidiferrales bacterium
GATTAATTACACGCACGTTGCGGAGGTCAGCACAGCCTCACTCTTCGGGCAAGTCCAAATTCCCATCTTCGATCGAAACCAGGGCGAGATTGCACGCGCACAGTACGCGATCAACCAGGCGCATGAACAACAGCAATTCACAAACGATCAGGTGCTCACGGACGTGCGCGATGCATACGAAAGCGTTCATTCAAACGACCAGATCGTGAGCCTCTACCGCTCCGGGTATCTGCAGGAGGCCCAGCAGGACCGAGACATCAGCGAGTACGCATACCGGCGTGGAGCCGCCAGCCTCCTTGATTTCCTGGATGCGGAGCGCAGCTATCGCGCCACACAGCTCGGCTACCGGCACTCGCTCGCAGCTTACTTGCTGGCGCTCGAACAGCTTCGCGAGTCTGTGGGCACAAGGAGCCTGCCATGAACATAAGACGGCGATTGCCGAAAATACGAGCGGTTGGATTGGGGGCGATCTTTGCCGGCATGTGGGCATTTGGCGGATGCGGCTCAAGCCAGCAGAAAATGACGTCGTATTCCTCGCAATCCTCGAAGTCGGCGACGCCGCAGCTTTTTGACATCCCGCAGGATCAGATGTCGCACGTGCAAGTCGTCACGGTTGCACCGACGAAATTGACACGGACAATGCGCCTGACTGGTTCCGTGGAGTACAACGCGTTCGAGACGACGCCCGTCGTCAGTCAAGTAGGCGGCCCAGTGACGCGAATTCTGGTCGTGCCCGGCGATCACGTGAAGCAAGGCGAGCCTATGCTCGAAGTGAGCAGCCCGGATTATTCGCAATTGCTCGATACATACCTGAAAGCCGCGGATGCTTCGCGGCTTGCTGATCGAAATTACTCGCGGGCGCAGGACCTTTATCAACATCAAGCGCTTGCCGAGCGCGATTTGCAGCAGGCCGAAAGCGATAAAGATCAGGCGCGCGCCGATCTGGATGCGGCGGAGCAGGGTTTGAAAATTCTGGGCGTAAAGGATCCCGCCAACTTATCGAAAGGGCCCGCGACCGCGAACATTCCCGTGCTGGCACCGATCAGCGGCGAAGTGGTGGAGAGGCAAGTCTCGCCCGGTCAGGTTTTGCAGGCGGGACAAACGCAGGCCTTCACAATTTCGAACATGGCCACGGTGTGGGTGGTGGCAAATGTCTATCAGGCAGATCTCGCCTACGTACACCGGGGTGACAACGTCGTGGTGCAGACGGATGCGTACCCGGATACATTTCACGGAAGAATTTCTTACATCTCGCCGGCGCTGGATCCCAGCACGCGAACGCTGCAGGCTCGCGTCGTGGTCGATAACAAGGGAGAAAAGCTGAAGCGTGACATGTATTGCACTGTCATGGTTACAGCCGGAACCGTGAACAACGCAATTGCCGTGCCGGATGCCGCTGTGCTTCGCGACGACGAGAACCTGCCCTTCGTTTACGTCGAAAGCGGCGCAAACCAATTCGGCAGACGGTCCGTCCGCATCGGCGAGAGCACGAATGGCGAAACGCAAGTTCTGAGCGGACTTTCGGCGGGCGACAAAGTTGTGGGCAACGGCAGTTTGTTCTTGCAGTTTGCAAATTCACTTCAGCAATAAGGCGGCCGGGTCCACATGATTCATCGCATCGTTCAATTTTCTCTGCGCCAGCGGTTTCTGATCCTCATAGCCGTCGTGTTCATTGCGGTGACGGGAGCCGTTTCCTTTCACCACATGCCCGTGGATGCTTACCCTGACCTCGCGCCGCCGATGGTGGAAATCATCACGCAATGGGAAGGCCACGCGGCGGAAGAAGTGGAGCGCCTGGTAACCCTCCCCACCGAAATCGAAATGAACGGCGTCCCAAAGCTTTCCGTAATGCGTTCGATTTCACTTTACGGCCTTTCGGATGTAACGCTCACCTTTCAGGAAAACACGGACGATTATTTCGCACGCGAGTTGGTGTATCAGCGCCTCACGGAAGTTACGTATCCCACGGGTGTAACGCCGAGCGTCGCGCCGCTTTCGAGCCCATCAGGCCTCGTCTATCGCTATGTGATCGATAGCCCCGATCGATCTCCGCAGGAGTTGAAGACCTGGGAAGACTGGGTGATTTCGCGCGAATACAAACAGGTGCCGGGAGTGGCGGACGATTCCGGCTTCGGCGGCACCGTAATGCAGTATCAGGTTCTGCTCGATCCAGCAAAACTTTATAGCTATCACGTCACCGTTCCAACGATCGTTCAGCAATTAAGCGTTAACAATTCGAATGCGGGCGGTGGCTTTTTTTCGCAAGGCAGCCAGTTTTATTACGTTCGCGGCCTCGGATTGCTGAGCGATTTAAAGGATATTGGCGACGTAATCGTCGGATCGCAGAATGGCGTGCCGACGCGCGTAAGCGACGTGGGCGATGTGACGATCGGCAATGCGCCGCGCCTGGGCGAATTCGGATTCAACAAACGGGATGATGCGGTCGAAGGCGTCATCATGATGCTGCGCGGCGAGCAAACGCAGGACGTGCTAAAAGGCGTCGAAGCAAAAACGAAGCAGCTGAATGAGAGCATTCTCCCGCCGGATATTAAGATAAGACCGTTTTACGACCGCAGCGATCTTGTCGCGCTCACGATTGACACCGTCGAGCACAATTTAGTCGTCGGAATGGCGCTCGTGCTGATCGTCCTGATGTTTTTCCTCGGAAACGTACGAGCCGCCGTGATAGTCGCGCTCACCATTCCGCTGGCCCTGCTTTTTTCATTTATATTTCTCCATTTACGCGGTGTGGCCGCAAACCTGCTTTCTATCGGCGCCATCGACTTCGGAATCATTATTGACGGCACACTCGTAATGGTCGAGAACGTCTTTCGCGAGCTGAGTGAGCGCGAAGGCCAAGAATACAACGTGCAGGAAGTGCTTCTTGCCGCCGCCCGCGATGTCGATCGGCCCATTTTTTATTCGGTGGCCGTAATCATCGCAGGCTACCTTCCCATCTACGCGCTCACTGGAGCTTCTGGAAAACTCTTCCAGCCGATGGCGGATACGATGGCTATTGCGCTGATCGGAGCGCTCCTCCTGACGCTTACGTTCGTGCCGGTGATGTGCGCGTATTGGTTCAAGCACGGCGTCCGTGAACGCGTGAACAAACCTTATGAATGGGTGAAGCGGCGATATACACGGCAGTTGGATTGGTGTCTGGATCATCCGGTAGGCACAATCGTTGGCGCACTCGTCATCTTTGGGCTCACGTTGCTGCTTGTGCCTTTCATCGGAGGCGAGTTCATGCCGCATCTTGACGAGGGCGCGATGTGGATCCGTGCCACGATGCCTTACACAATTTCCTTTGAGGAAGCGAGCAAGCTTTCTCCCGCGGTCCGAAGCCTTCTGCTCACATATCCCATGGTGACCGATGTCGGCTCGGAGCTTGGGCGGCCTGACGATGGAACGGATGCAACCGGATTTTTTAACGACGAGTTCTATGTCGGCCTGAAGCCTTATAGCGATTCCACTTGGAAGAAGGGACCCATTCATACGAAGGCCGAGCTGACCGAGGACATTCAGAAGAAACTCCAGGCTTATCCCGGCATCATTTTCAATTTCACGCAGCCCGCTGAGGATGCCGTGGATGAAGCGCTCACCGGCCTAAAAAGCGCGCTTGCCGTGAAGATTTACGGCCCTGACCTCAATGTGTTGCAAGATCACGCCATCGAAATCAAAAAGCGCCTTGAACAGGTGCCGGGTTTCACAGAACTCACCGTCGTGCGCGAGCTTGGACAGCCAAGTCTTCTCGTCGATGTGGATCGCGACAAGATTGCGCGATATGGCGTAAATGTGGCGGACGTCGAGGCGGTGGTCGAAGCCGCTGTCGGGGGGCAGGCTGCCACGCAGGTGATCCAGGGCGAAAAGGTTTTCGATCTTGTGGTACGCATGAAGCCGGAGTTCCGCGAAAACGCCAAGGAAATCGGCAATTTGCTCGTGGGCACGCCTTCAGGGCAGCAAATTCCGCTCAGTTCGTTGGCAAATATTCACGAGGCGAGCGGGGCCTCCTTTATCTATCGCGAGAGTAACTCGCGCTACATCGGAGTGCAATTCAGCATCGAAGGGCGCGATCTGGAGAGCGCGGTGCGCGATGGACAGCGCGCCGTGGCCGACATACAAAAATCGTTGCCTGCTGGTTACCGGCTGGAGTGGGGTGGCGAGTACAGCGAATATCTGGAAGCACGCCATCAGATGGAGTTAGTCGGCCCGCTCGCAATGCTGCTCATATTCATGATCCTCTTCGCGCTTTACGGAAACTTGAAATTTCCCATCTCGATTGCATTTGGAGTTGTCATCACGGAGCCTGTGGGCGCGCTTATCGCTCTCAAGTTGACGCACACTCCTTTCAGCGTTTCATCGGGATTGGGATTGCTCGCCCTGCTGGGCGTTTCCGTTGAGACGGCGGTTATTTTGGTGTCTTACATCAACAAGCTGCGGATGCAGGGCAGCGATATTCGCACGGCAACGCGCGAAGCGGCGCTCTTGCGGCTGCGGCCCATTATGATGACCGCGCTCGTTGCGTGTCTCGGGCTTATGCCCGCGGCACTGTCCACCGGCATTGGTTCGGACACACAAAAGCCATTTGCGATTGTGATCGTGGCCGGCCTCTTTTCGCGCCTGTTTCTCGGATTTTTCGTCGATCCTGTTCTCTACCGAGCGGTTGCTCGCGAGGGCGACGTCTTGCAGGTGTAAATTCCCTCCGGTATCTTTGGGCATTGTCGGTCATCTGCCGTACGGAACTCTCGCTTCGGGATTTGCGTACCATTAGTTGACGGAGTGCTCTCCATGGAAAGTTTCTCGAGTCAGTTGAGGCAAGTTCTGCGGCGGTTCCGGCGTGCGCCGGCGTTTACGCTCATTGCCGTCATCACAGTCGCGGCAGGCGTGGGCGCCACCACCGCTGTCTTCAGCATTTTAGAAGGAGTGATGCTGAAGCCTTTGCCGTATCCGCATCCAGAGCAACTGGTCGGCGTGTGGCACACGGCGCCCGGGTTGAATATTCCTATGCTGAACATGTCGCCCGCAAATTACTTTATCTATCGCGAGCAGGGCCGCGAATTCCAGGAAATCGGCCTCTACAATGGCGACTCGGTCAGCATTACAGGAAAGGGAGCGCCCGAATATGTTCACGCCATCGATATGACGGAGGGCGTGCTGCCGGCGCTTGGCATCTCTCCCCTTCTTGGACGCTGGTTCAACGCCACGGACACTGCCCAAGGCGCTCCCGAAACCGCGATCCTCACCTACAGCTACTGGATGCGACAGTTTGGCGGAGATCGCGCGATCATTGGAAAGACATTCATGGCTGACGGTGTCCTGAGGCAGATCGTTGGCGTGATGCCCCAGAATTTCCAGTTTCTCGATAATCGCAATTTGCAGTTGCTGCTTCCTTTTCATTTCGACCGCAGCAAAGTGCACTTGGGAATGTTCAGTTATGAAGGCCTCGCGCGCCTCAAACCTGGCGCCACGATTGCAATGGCAAACGCAGACGTCGCGCGGATGATTCCAATCGTTTGGCGAAGCTTTCCGCCTCCCCCTGGATTTAGCGTGGACCTTTTTTTGAAAGCGAATATTGGCACCAATGTCCGCCCGCTTAAGCAGGATGTCGTCGGCGATTCTGGCAAGATTCTCTGGATTCTAATGGGTAGCATCCTGCTCGTGCTGCTGATCGCCTGCGCGAACGTAGCGAATTTGCTCCTCGTTCGAGCGGAGGGGCGTCAGCAGGAGCTCGCGATTCGCTCGGCACTTGGCGCCAGTCGCGGACGCCTCGCGGTGGATTTGCTTTTTGAGAGTGTATTAATCGGCTTAACCGGCAGCGTGCTTGGGTTAGGCCTGGCGTACGGCGCGTTGCGCGTGCTGGTTGCGCTCGCACCGGCCGGGATTCCGCGGATTCAGGAGATCGGAATCGATGTCCCGGTATTGCTTTTCACACTGGCGATTTCCTTTATAGCGAGTCTCCTCTTCGGCTGTGTTCCGATTCTTAAGTACGCAGGCAGCCGCTTGGGCACGGGCCTTCGCGAAGGCGGACGCACCTTAAGCGAAACCCGCGAACGGCATCGGGCCCGGAATACTCTTGTCGTGGTGCAAGTCGGCTTAGCATCAGTACTGCTTATTTGCGCGGGCCTGATGATTCGCACGTTTCGCGCGCTGATGAGCGTTGACCCGGGTTTCTCGTCGCCGAACCAACTGCAGACATTCAAGGTTTCGTTTCCTTCCACGGAAGTGAAAGACCCCGATGCTCTCATCCACATGCAGAAGGCAATTGAGGACAAGATCGCCGCGATTCCCGGCCTGACATCCGTCGCGATGGCCAATTCCGTTCCGATGGACGACCAAGGCTGGACCGATCCGGTTTTCGCGCAAGACCATGACACGGCCGGGCAGGTTCCGCCTCTGCGCCGCTTCAAGTTTGTCTCGCCCGGATATTTTTCCACTCTCGGAATGCGGCTGATTGCAGGCCGCGATTTCACGTGGCAGGAAACTTATCAGCGGCTTCCCGAAGCGATCATTTCAGAAAACTTTGCCAAGGAATATTGGGGCGATCCCAAAAATGCATTGGGGAAGCAGATTCGAGTCAGCACGAAAGATGCCTGGCGCGAAATCGTCGGAGTCGTGGGTGATGTTTATTGGGATGGCATGGCTAAGAAGGCTCCCGCTACGGTGTATTGGCCGCTGATCATGAACAATTTCGAAACTGACGACGTTCAAGTAACGCGCGGTATGACGTATGCGATGCGGACGCCCCGCGCCGGCTCGCAAAGCTTAATGAAGGACGTGCAGCAAGCGGTTTGGTCGGTAGACGGCGATCTTCCCCTCAGAAATGTACAGACGCTCGGCGACCTCTACGCGAAATCCATGGCAAGTACGTCATTTACGCTGACAATGATCGCGATCGCTGGCGGCATGGCGTTGCTCCTGGGCATGATCGGATTGTATGGCGTGGTCGCGTACAGTGTCTCGCAACGCACTCGCGAAATCGGTATCCGTATTGCGCTCGGTGCCCAACGCGAGAAGGTGACTGGAATGTTCATCCGCGAAGGCCTGCTGCTCACAGTAACCGGCGTGATTGTAGGCTTGGCTGCCGCAGCCGCAGCAACGCGGCTGATGGCGTCCGTGCTTTTCGGCGTGAGCCCGACCGATCCGATCACGTACACGCTCGTGTGCGTGGCGCTCGTGGCGGTTGCCGCGCTTGCGAGCTATATCCCTTCACGACGCGCCTCCGTGGTCGATCCGATCCAGGCTTTGCGAGCCGAATGACGGGGTGGCGGCGAAGCCGGCACCTCGGCACTCAGCGGGCGTAGTAAGTTAAGTAGATCCCGTGCGAATGGAGACTGCGCTTGCGGACAGGCGCTTCGGCACGAAAGCGCGCCGATTCGATTACTTCGCCACCTCTTTTGCTGCGCATTAGATGTTAGCGGTTTAGCAACGCCGTCTTCGTCGTGTTGAAAGCCTCATACTCGTATGCTAGATTCCAAAATTGGCAGGATTTTTCCCGGAATAGGCGATCGTTGTGACTGAGAAGCAAAAAGTCTCGCGCGTCGAAGTGTACTGGCACACGGTCAAGTATCGGACCGTCTTGCTGTATGGCGTTCTCATCACGGCGATTATTCTCGCGTGCATTTATCTCGTTTTCCCGTCCGCTTCCAGTGTTGTTCTGCAAAAGTTAAATCAAACTTTCGCCGAGCCGGAGACTCCCGTCGCTTCTCCCGCCGCGCGTCAGGCGCGCTTCGTCAACCTCGACGGCAAAGTGCAAGTGAAGAAAGCCGATTCCGTGCAATGGGTGAACGCCGACTACCAGGTGACGCTGGATAAGGGCGATCTGGTTCAGACGGGGGCTGAAGGCGTCGCCCGCATTTCTTTCGCCGACGGGACGGAATACACCGTCAAGGGCGATTCGCTCGTAACCGTGGAAGAAAACGACATTGGGCAGGAATCCACGCAAGTGGCCGTGCACATTACTTCCGGACAGGTGGACCTCAATACCGGCGGATTATCATCCGGGTCTAAGGCCGAAGTCTCCTTTGAAAATGCCGTCGCCGACTTGCATTCCAATTCACACGCCGCTGTCAGCAGTGACCCGAGCACCCAGCAGCAACAGATTACGGTTACCTCCGGTAGCGCGGAACTCGATCGCGGTGCGACACATATGGAGATCGGTCAATCGGAGCGTGCGTCGTTCGTAACCGGACAGGCTGACATTACAAAGACGCAGGTGCTCGCAGCCCCGCAGCTCGTCGAACCTCTTAATTTGGCGCCAAAATTCGTCGGCGATCCCAAGACCGATCCGGTCCACTTTTCGTGGAAGCCGGTGCCGACTGCAAAACAATATGAATTTCAGGCGAGCACCACAGGCATATTCAATCATGTGGTGAAAGATCTCAAAACGACAGACAATTTCATTGACGTAGCCGGTCTCGCTCCTGGTAATAACTTCTGGCGTGTGCGCGCGATTGACGATAAGAACGAAATCAGCGACCCCAGCGACGTCTTCAAATTCACGCTTGCCGTGCAAGGCAAGAATCAGGATATGCTGCTTACGATCGATGGTACCCAGCTCGAAGGTAACAGTGTGGAAGTGATGGGCAGAACCGAGCCGGGTGCTATTCTGATCATCAACGGTGAGCAAGTCGCAGATATTGATTCCAGTGGCCATTTCCGCTATTTCACCCAGCCAATGACCTCCGGGAGTCATACCATCGTCATCACCGGGCAAAACCGCCGCGGCGATACGACGATAAAACGCGTGGACATTGTAATCCCGTAACCGGCGCCTGGCCGGCCATGCACAGCGCTGCCGCAGCGGCGCTCGCGGGAAATCTGAGGGAGAAGCGCTTGGTAAATAAAAACGGCTATAATATGCGGTCGGTTTTCAGTCTGCTTTCCTCCGACCTCGCCATAGATCTTGGTACGGCTAATACTCTGGTTTTTGCGCGCAGTAAAGGCATTGTCGTCAACGAACCTTCCATCGTCGCAATCAACAAAAACAGCGGAGAAGTTGTCGCGGTCGGACGCGAAGCCAAGGACATGCTTGGCCGCACCCCCGGAAACGTGGTGGCAATCAAGCCCATGAAAGACGGCGTGATCGCGGACTTCAAAGTCACCGAAAAGATGCTGACCTATTTCATCCAGAAGGCCCACAACCGGCGCGTTCTGGTGCACCCGCGCATTGTGATCGGCGTCCCTAGCGAAATTACACCCGTGGAAAAGCGCGCCGTGCAGGATTCGGCCTATCGAGCGCGAGCAAGCGAAGTTTATCTCGTAGAGCAGGCGATGGCGGCTGCCATCGGCGCCGGCCTGCCGATCGAGGAACCATCGGGCAACATGGTGGTCGATATCGGCGGCGGAACCACCGATATTGCCGTGATCTCGATGAGCGGCATCGTTTATTCGCGGTCAGTCCGAGTGGCCGGTAATGAAATGGACGAAGCCGTGATGCACTACCTGAAGCGCAAGTACAACTTGCTCGTCGGCGAACGCACGGCCGAGCAAATCAAAATGGAAATCGGTTCGGCGTATCCACTGGAAAAGCCGCTCACACTGGAAGTGAAGGGCCGCAACCTGATCGAAGGCGTGCCGCGCACAATCACAATTGACGACAGCGAAATCCGCGAAGCCCTTTCGGAGTGTATTGCGACGATCCTGAACGCGATTCGCGTGGCGCTCGAGCGTACGCCGCCTGAGCTCTCTGCTGACATTAGTGATCGAGGGATCGTGCTGACCGGCGGCGGAGCGCTGATTAAGAATCTGGATAAGCGCATTCGCGAAGAGACCGGTCTCCCGGTTTCGATCGCAGACGATCCGCTGGCCTCGGTTGTGCTGGGCACCGGGAAAATGCTCAGCGATTTCAGGCTGTTGCGCCTCGTTTCCATCGA